>NZ_LKCP01000058.1:0-4853 GCF_001518755.1 Bacillus sp. AM 13(2015)
GTTGTAATGACCCCAATCGTTTTCATATGTGCATGTCCCGCAGGTTTTGTTTGATATTGATTGGTCACAAATGTGCCTGAACCTTTTTCGCTGCGCAAAAATCCTTCGCTGGACAATTCCAAAATGGCTTTTCGAACTGTATGTCTGCTTACTTGATACATGTCTTGCAGGCTTGATTCGGTTGGAATGCGCTCCCCGATCCGATAATCCCCTGTGAGTATTTTGCTTTTTATATCATCAATAATGATCTGGTACTTCTTTTTCATCATTTCACTTCTTTCTCAGTTGATCATCTACTCGGATTGAGAAGAAATTGTATGGACATATTTTAACATGGTTGTCGAATCAAAAACAGGCGCTTTCCTTTTCTGTCATAACCCCTCCAGAAAAAATGCAGGTTTTTGTCACATTGTGTATGTACAACTATATTTATTATTGACATATGTACGTACAAATATTATATTGTGATTGTACCAGAGAATCAATGAATCTAGAAAAACAAAATTGAAACCGCTATCAAAATGGGGGTGAACGTAGATTGAATCATAAAGAGACGGCCAAAGCCTTGAAAGAAGGACGGACATCTTTAGGCATTGAATTTGGTTCAACACGAATTAAAGCGATTTTAATAGATGAGGAATTTCAGCCAATTGCACAAGGTGCATATGAATGGGAAAGTTTTCTCCAGGATGGCATTTGGACGTACAACTTAATTGATATCATTACAGGTCTGCAAGTGGCCTATCTAGAGATGAAAGAACAGGCTGAGCAAAAGTATGGTGTGACCATTCAAACCATTGGCTCAATCGGGGTATCAGCGATGATGCATGGTTATGTGGCATGTGATCATACAGGAGAGGTTCTCGTTCCGTTCCGAACATGGCGAAATGCAACGACCATCGAGGCGAGTCAAAAGCTGACAGATGTATTTCAATTTCATATTCCAGAAAGATGGAGTATTGCTCATTTGTATCAAGCGGTTTTACAAGAGGAAAAACATCTATCCCGATTAGAATATATGACCACTTTGTCTGGATATATTCACTGGCTGTTAACCGGAAAGCAGGCCATTGGTATTGGCGATGCATCAGGGATGTTTCCAATTGATGACGAAACGAAGGACTACAATGAAGAAATGCTCCAGCAATTTGAAGCATTGATTGCAGAAAAAGGCTACCCGTGGAAGCTTCGCCACCTTCTGCCGCGTGTCTATTTAGCGGGTGAAGAAGCAGGCGTGTTAACGGCAGCAGGGGCAGCCATTTTGGATCAAGGAAAACATTTGCAGCCAGGCATTCCATTTTGCCCGCCGGAAGGTGACGCTGGAACGGGAATGGTGGCGACAAACAGTGTAGAAAGACGGACTGGGAATATTTCTGTTGGGACATCTGTTTTTGCCATGATTGTGCTAGAGCAGGATCTAAAAGGTGTCTATCCAGAAGTGGATCTTGTCACGACGCCGGATGGACTGCCAGTTGCCATGGTTCATGCGAATAACTGTACAAGTGACCTAAACGCTTGGATGAATATATTCAGAGAGGCATTTGAAGCACTAGGCATGCAAGTGGAGTCAGAAAGGTTATACGAGTCCCTATTGCAGCAAGCTTTAGAAGCAGATCGAGATGGCGGCGGACTCTTAAGCTATGGCTATTACTCTGGTGAAAATATTACGAGACTGCCAGAAGGAAGACCTCTTTTTGTCAGGTCTCCTGAAAGCCGCTTTAACCTCGCTAATTTCATGCGCACCCATTTGTTCTCCGCTTTTGGTGCTATGAAAATAGGCATGGACCGGTTAAAGGAACAGGAGCATGTAGTGATTGACCGCTTACTAGGACATGGGGGATTATTTAAAACACCGCTCGTTGGACAAAAAATGGTTGCCGCAGCGCTAAATACACCTGTATCAGTCGTTTCAACAGCGGGAGAAGGTGGTGCGTTTGGGATGGCGGCCCTTGCTTCATATATGGTCCATCATCAGCAGCAAACATTGGCTGAATTTCTTACCCAACGAGTATTTGCCCATACATCAGAAGAACTCATGGAGCCCGATCCACTCGATGTCAAAGGTTTTGACGAATTTTTAAAGCGCTATCAAAAGGGGCTTCCGATTGAAGAAGCGGCAGTAGCGCATCTGATGCCAAAGAAAGGAGTGACGACGGTATGCTAGATCGCTTAAAAGAAGAAGTGTATCAAGCAAATTTAGATTTGCCAAAATACGGACTTGTGAAATTTACATGGGGCAATGTCAGTGCATGTGATCGTGACAGTGGTTTGTTTGTGATTAAGCCGAGCGGCATAGCGTATGACCAACTATCAGCAAAAGATATGGTCGTGGTGAACTTTGACGGTGAAGTGGTGGAAGGAGAATTCAGTCCTTCGTCAGATACAGCTACACATGCAGTTCTTTACAAACACTTTGAGGAAATTGGGGGCATTTCACATAGCCATTCTATGTGGGCAACCGTTTGGGCGCAGGCAGGTCTTGATTTACCGGCAATGGGCACAACACATGCCGATACATTTTACGGCGCCGTTCCGTGCGCTCGTTTTCTGACAGAAGAAGAAGTCAATCGCGGTTATGAGGTAGAGACCGGCCGTCTGATCATCGAAACGTTTGAGAAAAGAAACCTAGATGTCATGGCAGTACCCGGTGTATTGCTTCAAGGTCATGGTCCGTTTACATGGGGGAAGGATGCAAAAACTGCGGTCACAAACAGTGTGATTTTAGACGAAGTGGCCAAAATGAACCTTTTTGCCAAGCAATTGAACGAATTTGCGGAGCCATTGCCGCAGAGAATTTTAGATAAACATTACTTAAGAAAACATGGAAAGCATGCGTATTACGGACAAAAACCTTCAAGATAAAGAAAAGAGGGATATCTATGTTAACAAGTCAGAAAAAAGAGTTTTGGTTTATCGTTGGGTCACAGCATCTATATGGTGATGAAGCACTGCAAAAAGTAAAAGCAAATGCACAAAAGATGACAGATGCCTTAAATGAAAGCGGTTTACTTCCTTATCCCGTAATCTTGCAGGAACTGGCTGTCAGCGCCGATCAAATCACAAAGCTTATGAAAGAGGTCAATTATCGCGATGAAGTCATTGGTGTGATGACGTGGATGCATACATTTTCACCAGCGAAAATGTGGATACGCGGGACCAATCTTTTGCAAAAACCTCTTTTGCATCTTGTCACACAATATTATGAAAAGATCCCGTGGGACACGATCGACATGGACTATATGAATCTTCATCAATCCGCACATGGAGATAGAGAATATGGCTATATCAATGCACGTTTAAATAAACAAAACCAAATTGTAACCGGTCATTGGTCGAAGCCTGAAGTGCAGCAGCAAATTGCTGATTGGATGGACGTTGCGGCTGCCTATCATGAGAGCTTTCACATCAAAGTAGCCCGGTTTGGTGACAACATGCGGCATGTAGCCGTGACAGAAGGCGATAAAATCGAAGCGCAGATTCAATTAGGATGGACCGTTGATTACTTTGGAATAGGCGATCTCGTCGAATATGTAAATGCAGTAGAGGAAGAAGAGGTAGATGCATTATTTGCTGAGTATTTAACGCAATATGATGTGAATTATGGAACGTATTCAGTTGACGAATGGGAAAAAAGTGTCAAGGTGCAGGCACGATATGAGATCGCCATCAAACGTTTCTTAGATGAAGGCGGCTATCATGCCTTTACAACAAACTTTGAAGATTTACATGGGATGAAGCAGCTGCCTGGACTTGCGGTACAGCGGCTGATGGCAAAGGGATACGGCTTTGCTGGGGAAGGCGATTGGAAAACGGCTGCACTATCCCGCTTATTAAAGGTGATGAGCCATCATCAATCTACTGGCTTTATGGAGGACTACACATATGAAATGACCTCTGGGCAGGAAGCAGTGCTGCAATCTCATATGCTGGAAGTAGATCCAGCGCTCGCCCATACAAAACCTGTCATTGTCGTGTCTCCACTTGGGATTGGAAACCGGGAAGATCCAGCACGTCTTGTATTTGATGGAAAAGCAGGCGAAGGTGTCGTTGTCTCCATAGCTGATTTTGGAACACATTTTAAATGGCTGATACAAGAAGTCGAAGCCTTTAAACCGGAGGAAGCGGCACCTCATTTACCAGTTGCGCGTGTATTGTGGAAAATCAAACCGAATTTTCAGGATGGCGTCAAAGCATGGATTAAGCAAGGCGGAGGCCATCATACAGTCGTGTCTCTCAATTTAACGGTTGATCAAATTGTTCAATTTGCAAAGCTTGTCAATGCAGAATATGTGGTTTTATAGAAGAAGGGTGAAAGGTCTTCTACTGTTTACAGTGGAAGCACAGGGAGAAATGAAAGCGGTTAATTAAGTGAGGGGGTCATCCACTTGGAGAAAAAAGTGTCAAGCAAATTTATCTTCTTTTTCGGGTCCTTTGCAGGCATCTTATTTGGGTATGATATTGGTATTATTGCAGGGGCGGAAGGACATATTCAGGAAGAATTTCAGCTCAGCCCATTATGGCTTGGAATTGTTGTCTCTTCATTAATGGGCGGGGCCATCATTGGCTCCATCTTAAGCGGTCTCTTAGGGGATAAATTTGGCCGCAGAAAACTCATTTTGGTCTCATCCGTTATCTTTTTTATCGGGGCTATCGGATCAGCTGTCGCACCAGAAGAGATTTCACTCACCATCGCTCGTATCTTTTTAGGGACAGCAGTAGGAACAGCCTCATCATTGGTTCCGGCTTACATGTCTGAAATCGCTCCTGCTAAAATCCGCGGGAAATTATCTGGACTCAATCAGCTCATGATTGTAACTGGACTATTGCTCAGCTATATTGTCGCGTTTGTGTTT
>NZ_LKCP01000059.1:0-72497 GCF_001518755.1 Bacillus sp. AM 13(2015)
TCAGAAGTGAACGTCATGGGCCGCCGAATGACTGGTCATAAAACAACGGGAGCAAACGGAACAGGAACGGCAACCTTTTATAAGCAATCTCCTGGTTCGTGTATCCTTTTTCCACTTCTCTAAGGATCAAACACTCCCGTTCCGTTAAGAGATCGTGGTCAGTCTGCTGCGCTTGTTTCTGGCTTTTCTTGCTGCTGTGAAATTAATTTCTTTAAATAGGACAGCTGAATGACAACTTCTCCTTGCAATGTCCGGTGTATGTATTCAATAATTTTGTCTTTCGTCTCTGTTTTACTAATTGCACCGTGTAATCCAGCCCGAATAGCCTCTTCAAAATAATCATCTACTTCATACCCTGTATAAATGATAATTTTCACTTGATGGTTGGTTTCTAAAATTTGTTTCGCTATGTCCATTCCATTGATATCCCCGAGATTTAAATCCATTAAAATCACATCATAGATGGAAAAGTCATGCGTCTTTAAAAAGGCGGCTTCTGCATCAGGACTTAAACAATCGACTGATAGCTGCTGGTCTGATTCTAATATGCTTTTTGTCCCTTCCATGACAGCCGGATGATCATCAATGACCAATATCTTCTTCATGTCTTCCTCCCTTTAAATCACTCACTTCCATTTTATATAAAAGACTTGGCTGATGCCAAGTCTTAATCCTTAATAAATGGTTACAATTCCATTTCAATTTTCACCTTGAGCCCTTTTTCCGGTGCTGTGTGAATTTGAAGCTTTCCATTTAACGCTTTCACTCGTTCTCTAATTCCCGAAAGCCCCATGCTCATTGTGTGCTGATCAAGATGACTGGCATCAAAACCGACTCCATCATCCTCATAGTGAAGAACAACCTGATCTTTAATACAAATTAGCATCACTAACACTTGAGTGGCCTTAGAGTGCTTCAGGGCATTAGATAACAGCTCCTGAACAATACGGTAAATATTCAGCTGTGAATCAATATCAATGTCCAATTCTTTATCAAAGCGTGTCGTATTCAGCCTAATATGAAACGGTGCTTCCTCCTGAATTTGAGAAGTCAGCTTCGATATCGCCTTTACTAAACCTAAATCATACAGCAGCTGAGGCCGAAGCTCATGACATGTTTCTCTCGTCGTTTGAATCACTTTAGACATTTGATCGTTCCATGAGACAAGCGAATTTTCAATGGAGGTTGGGCATTGGTTGTTTTGGAAATTCGTTAAAAACATCTCTGACTGCCTTTTTAACGATATCAAGTCCTGCAGCACGGAATCATGAAGATCCCTCGCTAAATCTGAGCGCTGCTTTTCTTCCATGGCAAACATGATTTTCTTCAGCCACGCAGGATTGGCCTCGCGCTGTTTCAAATCGTCAAGATGCTCCATCAATTCTTCGATCTTGACGACATTTTCTAAACTGACACTGGTGTAAAATGCCAATGTTTTCAACCAAGAAATTTCATCACGAGATAATTTTGGTGTCCGTAAATTAGATAAACAGCAAATCACAAAAGAGTGACCGCCCCGCTCACCAATTTTCATCATAAATCCTTTATCAAGCGCAATGATTTTACCAACTTCACCTAATAATTCTTGAAATTGGTCTACATACCTTTTCCATAGCTTACTGTCCTCTGTCGATTCATCAATCTCTTCAACCTGTCCATCTGCCTTCACTTGCAGCACAAAAGCTTTATTAACAACAAGCACTTCTAAAATGGTGTATTTCAAATGGTATAACACTTGGTGAAGTGATGACGCTTCACGAATGAGCTGCGTGAATTTAAACACACTGTCCTGATAATTATGCTTCTCTGAAAAACGCTTCAGACGAAAACGGAAATCGATGATTTCTTTAAAATAGAAGACAGTGAGCATAAGAATATACGTGATAATCGTAAATTTCATTGTATAAAAGTTAGCACTTGGCTTCTGAATGAAATCAAAAATAACGACTACCACTATAGTAGGTGTGATGGCTAAAAGACTATAATATTTGATTCTCCCCAAGAAGAAATCAACATTATATAATTTATTTGTCATAAATTGATAGACTAAAAAAAACGGAATCAATAGAGCGAACGATGCAAGGATATAAGGTGAAATAAAATATTTATGAAACAAATAAGGAATAATAAAAAATAGCATAAATGGACTGAATGATGAGATCAAAATAAGTGCAAAGGCACTAAGGACATTTCCGATTTCAGTCCCTTTCAACTTTTTAGCAGCCTTTAAAGTGATAATAATCGTAATAAATGCAAGTGCAAAGAATGAAAGTAAGTTAAAAGCAGCTAAAACCATATCTTTAAACAGAATTTCTAATACAATATTTATAAAAGGGACGGCATACAAACAAAGAAGTACACGCCAACTAATAATTTCCGTTCCTAATTCTTTTATATATTGATACATAAAGTGCATATACAACGGCGGTACACAAGTCATCGTAGAAATGACGATAAAACCGCTAATATATTCCCCTTTACCAGAGCCGCCAGAACTTACATAGGCTACAGCAACAGCTAGCAAAAAGAGAGCAAGAATGTATGCAGACTCTTTTTTCCTAGATTTATTGATTTTTAAAATCATAAATATACAGAATAAACAAATCGAATAAAAAATGATAGGTATTAAATAAATAAACAGATTTTCTTGACTTAATAAGCTTACATTCTCTATTTCAATTTCATCACCATGTCTATCAACAACTAAGCTCTTGACATTCGCTAAATAACCTCGTCTTACTTCTTTGGTTGGTTCTTTATTACCGTTCACTTCAAGGATGATATCGCCTTTTCTCACACCAGCATAATAGCTGTCTGTAAAATCTACAACATCCTCTATTTCAAGTTGTCCGTCACTATTCACCGAAACGACTGCTCCTACAAAAATATTAAACACATTGATGTAGGAAATATAAATCACATAAATGAAGCTAAGGATCAGTAAAATAAAAGTTAATTTCGAGTAAAATTTTTGCATAGACCCTCTATACTCACCCAGCATCTCTCCATTTTTTTGATCTAATGGTGTCTTCTTTTTGAAAACCTTCAACAATAATGCTTGCAGTCACTTGATCAACGTGAAGTAACGATGCATTTCCATTTGCAACTTGCTTTAATGCCAAGGGATTCTCCACTAGATAACTAACTAGTTTCTGAATGTTCATCTTCTCCATCTCCAATTAAAAAGAGTATTAGCTTTTCCTTTTTAGAAGCCTCTAAATGTAGTATTTTGAATGCTTCTTTAAACTTATTTCTGAGAAGTTTTCTCATAATAAATACATATTGTTGAACACCAGATTCTTTTAATTTATCCTTTAATTCTTCAGAGCCGATGCTCTTATCCTCTGATTGATAATAACTGAGCAAGTCTGAACTGGATGGATTAAATTCATTTTTTAAATATACTAGCGGTAATGTTTGCATTCTTTTAAAATCAATATTCTTTTTATTAAAAAGAGCCACATAGTCATTTTCAAGCTGCTCTGCCATGCCTAGATAATAAGCATATTCTTCTACATTTTTTTCAAATGAACCTGTTGCCAAGATAACCCCTAACATACAGGGTAACACAAACAGTGATCCTGCCTTTAACTTCATGATATTTAAACAATCCTGCTCATTCTCCGGCTCCAGTGTCATATCCAAATACTGTCCTTGCATTGACTGAAAGGAATAGGAGTATACACTGTTTAAAAGCTCCGGTGCATGATCAAGCTTTGAAAAGACTTCAAAGCTCAATACAAAAAGAACATTCGCCGCATTAATCGCAATTCCGCTCTGACATTTCATCCAAGGATACGAATCATTGTCCTGATCTTCAATATCATCTAATATATCGGCTGATAAGATGAGAAGTTCAATCCCTGCTGCCAGTTTTGTAATCGCTTGCTTGTCTTGACCGCCAAATGCCTCATAATGCTGGTAAGCTAATTGTCCAAAAGGGAATTCATTCTTTATATCAGTAAATTTCAGAAGCAGCTTTTGTAAATCATTCTGCCTGACTGCATGTTGAATAAAATCAGACATATTCTGCTTGATTTTTGTATTCTCTAGATAGTTTAGCATACTCGATCTTGTACCTCACCCTTTCGCCTTTTATTTTACTAAAAAGACATGAGCAAATGTCCACTGACATCGCTATTTAACAATTATATAATAATATATCCTTTTTTTGTATGTATTTGGATAAAAAAAAGACTTGATGATTATCAAGTCTTTAAGAAATTTTCACATATTCATATTTGTCGTATTGATCAATGCTTTTGTTAATGTTATGAAGAGAAGCCGTTGTTTCTCTGATTTCGTTTTCAAGTTTCCATAATAATTGTTTAAGTTCTTCGATTTCATACTTTTCCATCGATTCCACTCTCCTTTTTTGGAAGATCAATGTATTTGTGTATGGTGATTGGGTCATAAGTATTTGATCTGTTACTAACAGTGTAAATGTAATTGAGTATTTTTTCACCGAAAAGTATGCACAAAACGTGTGCGCGATACCGCAAAATTCAATAGGTCTTTTTTCATCATTTTCTGACTTTTCAAATCATACTTTTATCTCAATTTCAAAGGAATTGCGTCATTTTTGCGACAGGAATAGGCATCATTCGTCACACTTCTCTCCTAACAGAACGTACGATCCCCTCTATATCTTCGGTTTTGCGTGTCATAGGTCAGACGACAGACGCTATTGTGGACACCGCAATTTTTTGGCGACATTCACCGAAATTGACCGCAAAAGTACCTATTTTTATGCTGGAATTACAAAGATAGAAAGATCATTTTGATTCTTTATTCTGATTTTCTACATACATTTAGAACAGATATCCGTCCAATTTCACGCCAATGAGAGAAGAGGTGACCATGTGTTTTACTATGTACCTTATCCTACTTTGCAGGTTCCCGCAATGAGCAGCGCATACCCGACGCGCACGCCAATGACTTTTCCTCCAGTTGATGCCCACTCATTTCAACGAGCCGCAAAGGAATCAGCCCGTCTCGTTGCTGATGCTTCACTCATCACGCAGCAAATTTCCAGCTCCCTTCCGTTTGCACAGCGCATCATGGAGGCTGCTGAGCGCTCTGATTCGACAAGTGTCATCCGAATGCTGAAGCAAATCGGGGTGAAAAGCGGCATAGATATCCGCTTTAGTCCAGAAGGCATTCGAATCTACTTGTCTCTTGCCTCCAGCAGACTTTTCCTTCTTTTACAGTGGGCATGACAAAGAAAAAGCCGCTCTCACGCGAGCGGCTTTTCTTAAGATTCAAATATTTTATGGCACCATTCAATGGCTTCTATATAACAGCCATAGGCTTCCTGTTTCGGGAGATTTCCATCGAACATTTCATCATCCCATTCATTTCGTTCAATACGTTTGGCCACACCTAGCACAAAAGAATAATCATTTTCATAGCCAAGTAGTGCCTCGCCAACTTCATCAGAAAGCGGCAGCTCCTTCACAAGTTCTGTAATATCTGCCCTGACAAGTGTATCAATGAGAGAAAACATGCCTGTCAGCATATAAGAGGCAGGGTGCTCCCGTTCAGTCCGATAGGCAATCAGTTCACACGTTTTGGCACGAATGAATGACATTTTGATAATTTCTTTTTGGCTTGAGTTAGCTTGGACATTCAGTTCTTTAAACGAAAGGATAAAGATCCAGCGCCGAATTTCATTAAACCCAAGCAGGATAATCGCCTGCCGGATACTCTTAATTTGATATAGACGTCTCATGCCGCCTGAATTCAGCATTTTTAATAATTGATATGATAGCGAAAGGTCACTTTCAATAAAATGGGTCACGGTCTGGATATTCGGCTGGTCCTTGCTTAACTCATTTAAAAGCTGATGGTACGCATGGAAGCTGGTCGATAATGCTCGTCCTGATATCACATGCGGCTCACTAAAGAAATACCCTTGAAACAGGTGAAAACCCGCTTCTAGCGCTTCTTCATATTCTCTTCTCGTTTCTACTTTTTCTGCTAGAAATCGAAGGCGATACTTTTTATACGTATTCAGAATAGCTCTTCGTTCTTGCGTTGTCGTTTTCAGAAAGTCAATTTTTAAAATATCAATGCAATAGAGGAGTTCCTCAAGCAGCTTGTCACTATAATGTGTTCCGTTTAGGAAGAAATCATCGAGTGCAATCGTATATCCCCATTTTTTTAACTGCTTACATCTCATAATAAGTGCCGGGGTAATCGGTACATTTTCTAATATCTCGATCACAAGCTGATGCGGATCAAAATAGGTGAGCAGATCAGATGAAAGCAAGCTTTCGGTGAAATTAATGTAGCATCGTTTTCCTTCTGTCAGTGTTTCGATGCCGATATTTAGAAAACTGTTGATAATGAGGTCCGTTGTCGCTTGATCACCGTCTTCAGCGCTATATGTATTGGTTTCACTATCTCTATAAAGCAGCTCATATGATACGACTTGTTCTTTTCTGTTAAAAATAGGCTGTCTCGCAACAAACACCCTCAACTGCTCCAATCCTCCTTTATGCCATGACAAACAAGATGTGCTTTCAGTATACCAAATGATTGCGCTTTTAGTTCATTTTCAATCGGTCAAAATAAAAAAAAGAGACCATCTGGCTTGATGATCTCCCTTTCTTCTAATCATTCGCTTTCATAAAGCTCTTTTTTGATTTTATTTTTCACATCATGGATAAACTGCATTTTATTATCCCAGCATTTTTGACTCAAATCGACTGGATATTCTTCTGGTTTGCTGATTCGTTTGTATTCCTCCCAGAAGAGTCCAAGACTGTCCTGCACGTAGGCTTGAATCGTTTGAATATCTGGATTGTCATACACAAGTTTACCTTGTTCAAAAATCGGTACGTGAAGATCTTTCGCCACAAAGTTTGTCACGAATTTACTAATAAATGTATGCACGGGATGGAACATTTTTAGTTTATCCTCACTATGAACATCTTCCTCTTCAAGTGCAATGTAGTCACCTTCAGAATGATGGTTCAATTGATTGATAATGCGGTACACCCGTTTACGGCCTGGTGTTGTCACTTTCTCTGGGTTAGATGAAATTTTGATGGTATCATTCATTTTGCCGTTTTCTTCAATGGACACCAGCTTATACACTGCACCGAGGGCTGGCTGATCGAATGCTGTGATCAGTTTTGTCCCAACACCCCACACATCAATTTTGGCGCCCTGTGCTTTTAAATTCATAATGGTGTGTTCATCAAGATCGCTTGATGCAATGACTTTTGCATCATGGAATCCTGCTTCATCCAGCATTGTTCTAGCTTTTTTAGACAAGTATGCAAGGTCCCCGCTATCAAGTCTGACACCAATGAAGTTGATTTTGTCTCCAAATTCTTTCGCTACCTTAATCGCATTCGGAATACCTGATCTGACAGTATCATACGTATCGACTAAAAAGACACAGTCTGTATGTGTTTCAGCATATTTTTTAAATGCTGTATATTCATCGCGGTATGCTTGTACAAGTGCGTGAGCATGTGTTCCTGATACAGGGATGTTAAAGCGTTTCCCAGCACGAACATTACTTGTTGCCTGGAAGCCGCCGATGAGTGCCGCTCTTGCTCCCCACATCGCCGCATCCATTTCATGTGCCCGTCTTGTTCCGAATTCTAATGCTGTCTCATCTTCAATGATTCCTTTAATCCGAGCTGCTTTTGTTGCAATCAGCGTCTGGAAATTCACGATATTGAGCAATGCCGTTTCGATTAACTGAGCTTCAACAAGCGTTGCCTCGATGCGCATAATCGGTTCATTCGCAAAGACAATTTCCCCTTCTCGCATTGAATGAAGTGTACCTGTAAAGGACAATCCGCTTAAATAGTCAATGAAATCGCTTTTATAACCAAGTTCATCTTTTAAATACGCGAGATCGCTTTCAGTGAAGGAAAAGTCCGATAAATATTCAATCGCTTTTTCTAAGCCAGCAAATACAGCGAAGCCATTGTCAAATGGAAGCTTTCTAAAGAAGAGTTCAAAGACTGCCTTCTTCTCATGTATGCCGTCTCTCCAATACGTTTCTGCCATGTTAATTTGATAAAGATCTGTATGTAGTGATAAACTGTCGTCATTAAACCGATGCTCCAACTTCCATTCTCCTTCCCTTACTTAACCACTTTCGCACCAAGCGACTGCTCAAAGTGAGAAAGTGCCCACTCGTGCCCCGCTTCATTAAAACTCGCCACAGCATTTTGGTGAATCACAAGTTCAAAGCCTTTATTGTACGCATCAACAGCTGTATGAAGTACACAAATATCGGTACATACGCCGGCTAAGTGAAGTTCCGTGATGCCGCGCTCGCGCAGTTTCATTTCTAATTGAGTGCCTGCAAAAGCAGAGTATCTTGTTTTTTCCATATAGTAGACATGTTTTAAATGTTTTGACGTGTGAAATAGTGAACTTAGTTGTCCATAAAGTTCAATACCCTCTGTTCCGCGAATATTATGGGGCGGAAATAACTTTGTCTCTGGATGATAAGGGTCCTCTTCTTCATGATGATCGACAGCAAAGACGACAAAGTGGCCTTCATCAATAAATGAAGAAGTGATCTCTGTGATCTTAGACTCAATCGCCTGTCCAGGCTTTCCGCATGTCAGTTTTCCATCGTCTGCAACAAAATCAACTGTATAATCAATACAAATCAACGCTTTGCCCATCCGCATCTCTCCCATATGCTCTTTTGAATCATTATATCTTATTCATTTCACTAGGGAAACCTATTCAACAGATTCATGAGAAAAAGCTTTTTGAAACAGTTCATCCTCTATATAGATGTGCTCCTGATTCACCGCAATTGGCATCTCTATGACAAGGCCAAAAGGAGAGTGCGCTTCGTGATGATTCACCACTTTAAAGGAACATCCAGCGGCATTTGCCATTTTCACATATTGAGAATAAGAAGCATAGGACAGTTCACCATTTAAAAGAAGGGAGGCCTGTCGATTGGCCTTCAATACTTGCTCCACCTCATGATACGGTTTATTTCTTGATACCTGTCCCTTTGTCAGGGCGAGAAGCGCTCGTTCCCTTAATGAACCAAGAAACATCCTTCGTTCATCGGGTTTTGTTTCAGCATGTCCAAATATCCCCTGCTGCAAATAAAAGTCTACGGATTCTTCTTTCATCGCTGTTTTCACTCCTGGTTTCTAAATTTACATTTCTGTGACCCAGTGCACAATCTTGAGTGCGAGGTCACGGGCTTCGTCTGTTTCTACTCTTTCCATTAAAGATTGTTCAAGCGTATGGATGAGCTGCTCTTTTTCGTCCTCATACGCAATGGAAATACTCCATTCAATGTCAGGTACGGCTACAAGCGTTTTATATTCTTTTTTATTTTCATGTAAATATACATTGTAGGTCTTTGGTTGTCCGCTTGTGATGTGTGCTTTTCTAATTTTCATTTGACTCTGTTCACACCTCTTTTTTTTCTTACATCCATATCCATTGTACCATAAAAAAAGACAGCTTCTGAAAAGGAATTCCCTTTCAAAGCTGGCTACGCATTAAAGCTTTTTTGCTGGCTGATCAGGTCTATATCCCACACAAAAGTGACATTTGGACTGTTAAAAAATAGGACAAGATCTCCTGCATTATAAGTCCCTGAACCACCGGCAGAGTGATCGACACTTTTTGGCGAAATGGCAAAAACATCACCGAAATGTGCTGCCCCATTTCCGTACACACGATCAATATGAATAGGCCCAACAATCGCTGGCATCTTTCCACCACCTTTTCTTTCCTCATCATATGCCCAGCCTAAAAATACGTGTATGAAAAATAAAAAAGACAGCTGATCTGTAATCATCAGCTGTCTTTCTATGCGTTAAATGATTGAGGCTGGCCAAACAATGTGAAGTCCCAAAGCATTGTGGCATTCGGATCACTTGTAAGTGACATATAATCACCTGAATTAAAGGCTCCCGCTCCGCCAGTAGAGTGGTCTACAGCCAAAGGGGCAATGGCCAGGACATCACCGAAAGTAGCTGCACCGTTTCCTCCTAATGACTCGATATGAATAGGTCCAACGATTGCAGGCATCAGAATCTCCCCCTATCTGCTTATCTCAATCATCTTATGCAAAAAGGGAAAAGGTGTGCATCTGCCCTAGACGTTTAAATGCTGTTCTTTACGAGATCGCTGACGCAGCTGCACCAATCTGACAATATTCAAGGTGATGGCTTTGAGCAGTGCATAAACAGGAACCGCAAAGATCATACCAAGGATCCCGCCAAAGCTTCCTGCCCCAATTAATAAAAGGATAATGGTCAAAGGATGTGTGTTGAGGCGTTTCCCAATAATCAATGGAGAAATAACATTTCCATCAATTTGCTGAACGACAAGAATGACAATGACTGTCACCACCGCTTTTCCAGGCGAATCAAGAAACGCAATAAGCACAGCTGGTGCCGCGCCAAGATATGGCCCAAGGTAAGGAATCACATTTGTGACCGCAATGATAATACCGAGAATGAGCGCATATTTCACACCAATTAATAAGTACCCGATAAAACAAGCCACTCCAACAAATAAACAGACAACAATCTGCCCTTGTATGTAAGCCGCAAGCGTATCGTTTAATTCTTTAAAGATTTTCAATCCTTCTTTACGGTAAGGCATTGGCAAAAATTGAACAAGCTTGTCCGGAAACTTATGTCCGTCTTTCAACATATAAAACAAAATGAACGGAACTGTGATCACAGCTAAAGCAATATTAGCAATCACGCCAAACACAGCAGACATACTTGAAGCAATATTTTCTGGCAAATCTTTTAATGTCGAAACAATTGTCTGTTCAAACTTCGAGACGGAGACATAATCTTGATTCATCATCCAAGTAAATGTTTTAGAATGCGAAAAGTCATTCATAAATTTCTGCATATCCGTCACATAACCAGGGAAGCTTTTGACAAGTCCACCGACCTGCGTGACAATAATCGGTCCCGCAGCATTCACAATGAACGTGATGAGTCCGATGAACAAAAGATAAATGATCAGGATAGCCAGTGTCCTAGGAATTTTCTTGGACAAAAATCGAACAATTGGATTAAAGATGAAAAAGAGAATTCCAGCCAGCAAGATGGGAACAAACAAGGTTGAAGCAAATAAAATAATCGGCTGAAATAAAAACGAAACCTTTGTTGATACATAAACAATGAGTAAAACAAGTAATATTTGGAATGTCCAGAAATGAACTTTAGATTTTAACAAAGATGCTCCTCCTGTTACGTATTGATCTTATTAAAAAACTACTATTCAACCCACCTTCTGTCAACTGCTTCTTGTTTTAGAACCTTATTTTTTGTAAAAAAAAGAACAATTGGTATATCATGCACTTTTTCCAGATATACATTCTGTAAGCATGAAAAAAGCAGACACCTTTGCGTCTGCTTGTTACACTCTTTCACTGTGATCAGGCATCACCGATACAATTTGCTGGATCCGCACATAAAAAACTGATTTTGTCCCCGCCTCAATGACAATATGATCCGGCATGACTTCTTTCAATTTTCCACGCACCGTATCTTTCACTGTTTGAACAATTAATCTCATACCGATTACTTTCTGCAATGTTTGATAAACATATGGATCAACTAATGAAACAAGCTGTGGACTTCCTTGTTGTGCCATCCTACCTGCCCCTTTACTTGTGTATTTACCCACAGCGTATGCAATGACCCATGTGAATGTCACTCAGGGCAAACCCACAACATAAATACCATATTTTAACATTTTATGTTATTTTACATCTTTTGGAAGTATAATAGATTGGTGCTGCCAACAACTTAAATCATTTGAAGAGGTGAATGATCTTGAAAAAACTCATCTGTCTCGCTGCTGTCATGCTCTTTTTTTCCTTTGCAAGTTATGCGTATGCAGGATCAATTGGAGATGAACCTGGGACACCGGGGAAGTGGTTTAAAGGAGAAGCGCCAGTTCAAAAAGACGAGTCAAAACCGCCACTTGTTTTTGTTCACGGCATTAACAGCTCCTCCTCCACATGGTTCGACCGAAACGACATGGCAAAGCAAGCTGTTCTGAACGGATACGAAAGCGCATTCATAGATTTGTATCCAGATCAGGATACGAAAAAGAATGGCAAACTATTAGCAGAAAAGCTAAAAGAAATCTATGATGTGTTCGGTCGAAAACTCATTGTGATTGGTCATAGTAAAGGCGGGGTGGATACACAGTCCGCACTCGTGTATCACAATGCCCATCCATATGTAGAGAAGGTCATCACACTTGGCTCCCCTCATTACGGGACGCCGCTTGCAGATTTAGCGTATAGCAAGGGCGGAAGCTGGCTCGCGGAAATTCTTGGACAAAAAAGCGATGCGCTCTATTCTTTGCAAACGGGGCTCATGGCGGCTTTTCGAAGTGAAACCGACAAGCTGGAGAAGTTTCCTCAAAAATACATCACTTATTCGGGATCGGAATGGGGCACATTTGGCGGGGTGCTGTACTTAGGCGGCATGTATTTAAAGAGCTTTGGTGCAAACGATGGCGCCGTCACGGTAAGCAGCACAAGACTATCATATGCAAACAATATTTTAACAGGGAAATGGGATCACAACTCCATTAAAAACGGCACAAGCATGTTCCCTGTGTTCCAGCATCAGCTGCTGGCAAATGCCGCAAGCACTGGAAGTGAAAATATAGAGAGCCCGAACTCTACTGAGCTGAATACAGATATTTATGTGAAAGGCGGAGAAAGTGAAAAGGATAAAACAGAAGCGTTCTATGTAGAGGAAGGAACGAATGGCTTATCGATTCAGTGGTTAAATGAAAGGCAGGAGGCGCGGCCGGAAATCATCGCCCCAAATGGAGACGTCTTAACAAATCTGAAGACATCGGAAGCATCTTTCCCATATGAAGGCGCATTTTCGCACCATGTGCAAATCAATAAACCCGTTCCTGGAAAATGGACAATTCGATCAAATTCAGAAAAAATGACTCCTTATTTGCTGCTCGTATCCTTTGATTCACCACTAAATGAAGAAATCAAAGCAGAAGCAGCGAAATCAGGGGATGATGCATCAACCCATTCAAGCGGTCTGATTAAACGATTAAGCAAGAAAGTAGAAACCTTTTACTTTAAGGATGCCCAAAAAGATCATCCTCTCAAAACAACTGCTTCATCAGCTGTTCAATTGAAAAAAGAAGGTGCTTATTCTGTCACGGTTCATTACACTGGACTCACTGCATCAGGTACATCAGCATTTAACCGTACCGTTATTCGCACATTGTATGTCGATCAGCATGGAAATATTCATGGTGACATTCCATACTAAACAGAGCGTTTCATGGGCTGAAGTGCCTGTTGCACTTTCTGATCCAATTCCGTGATTTTTTTCATTGCAAGTGATTCGTCTATTTGTCTGTAATGGTGATGCCCGCCAGGCTCTTCATCCATTTCATCTGCTTTCTTAACGATTTGCTGGAGTGTGTCCTTATGAAGGTCGCCCTCTGGCAAATATGAATCCGTATGAAGCAGAATTGCAAGCGCAATATCTTTGGCTGCCTTTGGTTCCTCACCGAGGCGTATGAGCAGTTTGTGAGCACGCTCCGCGCCTTTAATGGCATGAATATCATTCCGTCTATATGTCTCGTAATCCCATTCTCCGCCAGCTGTATACCATTCATAGTGGCCGATGTCATGCAAGAGGGCTGCTTTCACAGCGAGATCTGGATTAATCCCAGCCTGCACCGCCAGTTTGAATGCGTGATAAGCACAAGCAATCGCATGGGCTTTACCTGAACGATTTAAATATTTTTGAGCGACTGGATGGGTGTAAACATCCATTAATGTAACCTTTCTCATGGAAACCCCTCCTTATCTATATTTTTAGCATCCTAACATATTCTGAAAAGAAACTCAAATGTTCTGTTATATTTTCTATGAGTCTCAAAAATAGCTTATGTCAAATGAGCTGTTTTTGCTTGTACAATACGAAAAAAGCAGTCGTTATGACTGCTTTTTTTCTTATTTTCAGCGTGATATGAAAACCCTTGAAGTCTAGGAAGGCCGAGTACTGGCGCGGAGCGAATTTGACATTCGTGAGCACCAGCACGCAGGCCTGACACCGAATGCGAGGGTTTGTCTTTACGCTGCAGCAGTCGTTATGACTGTTTTTTCACATACTCACGTGCATCGTAGACACATCCGCCAGCTGGATCATCTCCTAAAAGATCGAGCAAAATACCTGCGACTTCATCTGGACTCTTCAGTGTGCCTGTTTCATATAATTGCTGAAAACGGTCTATTTGTTCAAAGTCTTGTTTTGATGACTTCCGAATTTCCCCCTGCATATCTGTATCGATCGTGCCAGGTGAAAAGGAAAACGTGTTGATCGGATGCGCCTCGTCCTGCTGTTCCTCATGAAAAGTCCTCATAAACATATCGAGTCCTGCCTTTGAACTGCAATACGCACTCCAGCCTTTGTATGGGTTTTTCGCCGCTCCAGAAGAGAGATGAACGATCATTTTCTTCCCGTTAAAAGATTGAGTCTGCTTGGCAAACACATGGCTCAGCAAAACAGGAATGACAAGATTCAATTTGTAATGCTGATGAAGCGTATCCTGTCCGCCTTGTCCAACGCGTTTGATAGGTGTAACCATTCCTGCGTTATTGACGAATAAGATGTCATCAGAATCTGCCAGAGTTTGCGGCATGAGACTATGTTGAAGCCATTTGGCCGCTGCTTCTTCATCCGTCAGATCGACCTGAGTATGTGTGAGCTTTGGATGGGATATCGGCGATGCACTTCTTGCTGCTGTGTACACAAGATCCCCGCGTGAAAGCAACCTGTTCACAAGTGCTAGGCCAAAACCTTTTGATCCGCCTGTAACGATTGAAATTCGAATGACAATCTCCTCCCTTGTTATCACTATTTTACGTAGTGAAACGGTATGACATCAAGCAATCTGCATAAAGAAAAGCCCGCCTCTTTTAAAAGAGACAGACTATTTCTTTTCAGCCTTCGCATTCACCTTTGGAATCAGGATAATCATCACGACGAGACCAAGGGCTATCAAGAAACCAAAGATAATCGGAAGCAGTGCCGATGTCTGCTTCTCATGTTCATCCTCAGAAGGTGCTGATACAGCCGAATCACTAAAAGAAATATTCATCTCTTTCATCATGTGAGCTGGTGTTTTGGGCGGGTTCTCTTTTAGATCACTGAAAAGCTGCGGAGAAAGAGATCCACCCGGGGCTTTAGGCGGTTCAGCAAAATGAATGTCTGTTTTGACCTTTGACGTTGTTTTACTTTGTTCATATTTCGTTTGATCCCTCAATATACTCGAGTTAATATTGAGCTCTTTTTCCTGATATTCATTCGGCTTGACATTCGTATCCGTATCTTCACCAGCAGCAAAAGCGGCAGGGATGAGGAGAAAAAGGGAAACGGCAGCGAGTGCCGCCCCTTTCACGAATAGATTAAGCTTCATGAGTCACATCACGTTCCTCTGTTTTATCTTTCCATAGCTTTTTCACAAGCGGTACGACCATGAAAAGGACAGTTAAAATCACTAACCCTGTGACGCCCATCCCAAAGGTGTCACCATTTCCATATTGGATCGACAGGTACACGTCTGTCACTGGATTGGTAAAGTGGAAATTCGGCATCACCAAATCAATTAATGGTGCGACAAAGAAGAAAATAAGCGCCGTTGCTGCCATCCATCCGGCAATGGAACCGAAAAGGAAGGCCGTGCGAATAAAGGCAGAGCACGCCACTAATAACAAAATGGTGAAGATCGACCATTGAATGGCTTGATCATCTGCAAGCTTGTAAATGTTCAGTCCAAACAAGCTGATCATGAGTCCGACTAATAGATTTAAGATGCCAAACAGTGCACCTTTGACCAGCATCGGAGCTGACGCATAATACGAGCTGAAAAAGCCAATTAACAAACTGCTGATCATTACAATGACCAAAATGACGACCGGCGGTACAGTCTGCGTTTTTTCTTCCGGCACATCGCCGCTGATTTTCAGCGGATTGGCTAAATGGTTATACACATAGTTGCTGTTGCCTTGATCACTTAATGTATTTCCTAAAATACCTTTTAAATCTTGCTGAACAAGTTTTGTAGAGTCGACATTCTTGCTCCAGTTTTCATTCAGCGTATCTGCTTTTTCTTGAACCGTTGTCACACTCTCTTCAATGTTATTCGTATAATCCGCCACCCCTTTTTGGCGGTCGGTTAACGAACTCATATTTTCAGAAAGACGAAGCACTTCCTGACCGATTGAATCCTGTGCACTGACAACAATTGAACTGCCTGCAAGGTCTGCTGTATATACCGCATCTCCTTGATCAGCCATTTGCTCAGCTACATTGTCCGCACTTTCAGAAATTGTCTGTAATTCCTGTTCCATGCTTGCCTGCTGAGTCGTGATGTACTCCGCATAACCATCTGAGAACTTCTGCATCTCATCAATAAAAGTAGACACATCATCGTTTGATGTCAGCATCTGGTTTTTGAGCTTATCCCAGTTTTCTGTTTCTTCTTTTTTGATGGAGAGGATGGATTGGATTTCTTCTCCTTTAGTGTCATATAGAGAAGAGTTATTTGTTGGTTCGTATAAATCACTAAGCATCATTTCTAATTGGGAGAGTTGATTGGAATACTCCATTAATTTCTTAGTGTTTCTTGTATTTGTTTCAAACTCTTGATCAAATATCTTAATGTTAAAGGTATTTGCAATAGGTGAGTTTTCTTGTTTCAACTCTTTTACTTTGCTTAAAATAGAGGATTCCTGATTTTTGATTTCATTTGGAATCACATTATATCGATCTTGTAACTTTAGAAACTTCTTTTCAAGTTTATCTATTTTGTCAGAAAGGTCTTTAAGCTCTTCATTTATCTGACTCACTTTATCTTTCAATTCGTCATTATGAGCGGCCGCTTTTTCTTGAATTTTCTTTTTCACTTCATCTAGACGAGTAGCGAGAGCTTTTAGATCATCCTTCGATGAATTCGTGCTGCCGGTATCTGGCTGAGCAGGATCATCACCGGTTTTGCCATCATTGCCATCTACAACAGGCGGAGTCTCCGGATCTGCTAATTGATCCGCGAGTTCGTTCATTTCTGTTGAAATTTGCGAGAGCTCATTTGTTTCTTCATCTAGGTTAATCCCAATCTCTTCGGGTTTTTCATTATCTTGATTTGATGGCCCATCATCATTATCGTCTTCTGGCGGCTTAGGTGCGTTTATTAACTCTTGCCTTTTTGTATCTAACTTATTCTGCAAGACGATAATCTTATTTTTATAATAGTCCAAGTACCGCTTTTCATAGGTTTTAATTAGTTCTTCCTGAGAGTCCTGCACAAGTTTAGCTAATCCCTTTGATTGATCAGGAATAACGTCTTCTCTCGACCTTTGAACAGATTGGATGGCGCTGTCAGTTGTTTTCAGCTGGCTTTGTACCCCGTTGATGTCTGTTTTGAGTCCACCCATTTGATCACTAAAGCTGCGGGCATTTTGGTTTTGAATGTCAGCGAGCTGTTTGAGCCCTTGCTGGATTTGCTTTTGGCTTGTTGATTGCGCTTTGATCAAGAGATCCTTTTGTTTGTCTTGATACTGCTGGTATTGATCGACTACTTTCACAAAGTCCTTTAACTGGTTCTTTGCTTCTTCTGTTGTACTCAAGCCGTCTTTATATTGTTTCTGTGAATCGGCCATTGCATTCTTTAATTCTTCTATTTGTTTCTTCTGCTGCTGTACGGCATCTGATAGTTTGTTCGAGTTCGGTTTATAGAAGTTGTACATCGTGTTTTGGAATTCGACTTCTTTGCCGACAATATGCTCAAACTCTTCTCTCACATTGCCAATTTCCTGTGATACAAAACTCCAGTATAACGTCGACATCTGTTCATTCATTTTCTTTTGTGCATTTTCCAGCTCTCTTTGCACTTTCTCTTTATTGACTGCATTGAGCTGATCTTGAATCGAAAATTGAATGGACGCCTTTTCCGGATGGTCTTTATCATAGCTCAGCACATTTTTAGAGAAGTCAGACGGAATATAGAGGACAGCGTCATACTTTCTGTTTTTCAGTCCATTTTCCGCCGCACTGCGATTCACTACAGTCCATGTATAATCAGGACGTTCTGACAATGCTGCCACAACATCCTGTCCGAAACGAGCCGTGTTTTCACTTTCACTCGCCCCCATATCCTCATTGACCACCGCAATATTTCGTGTGGCATTTTTCTTCTGCTTTGCCGGATCATCTCCAATCAGGTGGAAAAACAAAACCGGCAGCACAAGAATTAATATCATGGTGGATATGATTTTGATGGAGCTTTTTTGCTGCTCTGTCATTGAACACTCTTCCTTTCTACCGCACATAAAGGAACCTGGATTTTCTTCTCTTTCCCGTTTTCAACCAAATAGCCGAAGCCTGGCTGAATGTCTGGTTCTTGTCTTGCATACGGAAGCGGTATGATGTTTTGCTCTGATTTTTTCATGAGTAACATGGCATGACGAACTTGTTTGATTTCGTTTGTGAGTGCATCATAACCCTTACTGAACTCGGTATGATTTCCTGATGCAATCAGGCTGAAGCCTAAGTGTGCATATGACTTCATGAAATCAGCCAATTGATCTTGAAGACGCGGATCGATCGTCTGCTGAAAACGCGTAATGCCATCAATCACAAGCACAATTTGAGGAAATGACAGCTGATCAGTCTCCCCTTGGCGTACAGCTTCGACATACATCTCTTCCCGCACCTTGAATAAGCGGTCCATTTCTTCTGCCCATTCGGTGATATCATCCTTTGTTTCAAGGTAATCAATGTTCTCTTCTTTTGCATAATTGGATAGACCTCGATCAATTGAATCAAAAACAGCCAGCTTTTCAGGCTTTGCCATTAAAAGCTGATCAAGCATCAGTTTTGTCACATTTGTTTTCCCACGCTGCGTTTGACCGATGATGAGGCAATGTTTATTCTTTTTCAAGTCAAAATAAACAGGTGCCACAGATTCCTCATCTAATCCGACTGGAATGTCATAAGGCGGTTTTTGTTCATCTAAACGACTCTCAAGCTCCCAAACTGTCAGCTTATCAGGAAGCATTGGCACAGGCTTTGGTTTTTCGGCTGCTTCAAAGCGGTCATGAAGAAGCTGTATCTCTTGTTTCAGATGCTCAAACAATTCGAGATCGTTCTCTCCTTCAACTGGCAGAAACATTTGCGCAAAATAAAGCTCTTCTTTGTTGATAATCACTCGTCCTGGGATCGGCTCTAAACTGAATTTCGGTCTGCCAATAATCGAGTACGCCTCTCCTTGATCCATTAAGTAATGGACAATCTTAGTTTTCAGATTGTTCATCAGCGATTGACGCACTGCATTTACCCGGGTCGCCGTAATCAAGAAGTATATACCTAGTGATTGTCCGTCACGGCTCAGTTGAATAAATTCAGATTCGAGATCATGCATTTCGTCTTTGACAATGTCAAAGTTATCAATCACGATAAAAATGAACGGAAGCTTTTTCTCATTTAAGGCATTGTACATTTTGATATGACTCATTTCTTGCTGTCTGAATAACCGCTTGCGATATTCAACCTCTTCCCGCAGACGCTTCATTGATTTTTGAATCTTTCTCATCTGATCCATTAAGAAATAATCCGCCGTATGCGGCAGTTTGGCTAACGGAAGCAATGTTCCGTTTCCGAAATCATAAATATATGCGTGCCATTCTTCAGGTGAATACCTCTCCGCAAAGCTCATCAATAGTGTTGTAGCAGCAAGTGATTTGCCGTAGCCGGAGGAACCAAAGATGCCAATGTTCCCATCTTCCATCATTTGATAAGAAAGTGGATGCTGGCTTTGCTGATCTGGTTCATCGACAAGCGCAAAATGGAAGACATGCTCTTCACTCGACGCATAACGTGTTTTTGGAATCCGCTCTTCAAGCGGCGGAAGCCATGGACTTGGCAGCTTCTCAATTCCAAGCTCTTGCTGCATACGTTCAATTTCATCCACAACAGCAGAAATCTCCGTCACTGTCTCTTTTTTCACTGCCGGCTCTGTGCTTACTCCTGATAACGGAATAAGACCAGTATCAGTCACAATGGCAATGTCATCTTCTGAGCCGTAGCCATCTTCCATATATGGTGCACCGCTCCAAGCCGATTGGAACAATTCATAAATTTCATTGTTGCCCACTTGTAAATAACCTCGGCCTGTGACGGTAATGGACGCTGCATCACTATTTTTCAAAATTTCCTTACTGTCTGACGCATCTTGCACTTTGAGTGCGACCTTAAAACGGGAGTTACTCCAAATCTGGTCATCAATGACCCCGCCTGGCTTTTGGGTAGCTAAGATAAGATGGACCCCGAGGCTTCGGCCGATACGTGCAGCACTGACAAGCTCCCTAATAAAGTCTGGCTCTTCACTTTTTAATTCAGCAAACTCATCAGAGATTAAGAACAGGTGAGGCATTGCCTGCTCAGCCTTTTTCTCCTTATAGAGCTTCGTATAATCATTGATGTGATTCACATGATACTGATCAAACAGCCGCTGTCTTTTCTTCAATTCACTTTTAATTGAGGCCAGCGCTCTTTCACTAAAGTTCTTGCTGCCTTCAATATTGGTGATCGTTCCAAGTAAATGAGGAATATTTCGGAACGGCTGCGCCATTCCGCCTCCTTTGTAGTCAATCAACAGGAAAGCAACTTCGTGCGGATGAAAATGTACAGCGAGCGATAAAATATACGTCTGTAAAAATTCACTTTTCCCTGATCCCGTAGTTCCCGCCAATAGTCCGTGTGGGCCGTGTGCTTTTTCATGCAAGTTCAGATCGACAATGTCGTTTTTCCCTTTATAACCGATTGGCACTGATAATGATTTGGCCGTTTCTGAAGTCAGCCATTTTTCACGAATGCCAATATCATCTACCTGTTTGGCATGGAAAAGATCAAGGAATGAGACCGTCTCAGGAATCGAATTGGTCATACCGACTTGATGATCTAATGTTCTCAGGGTTCTGGCAAACAGTTCATTGTCCCCGCGCTGATGTGTATCAAGCTGAAACGGAATTCGTACTGCCTTCTTGTGCTGAATGAGAATATCTCCTTCTTCTTCGTTAATATAACGGACAAGCGTCGAAATATTTTCAGCTAAACTTTCCTTTGTTTCTGCTGCAAAGATGATGGAAATACCAAGATCTGTCCGGCTGCCTTCTAAGTATTCTAAAATCACATGCTCGGCAATGAGCTCATGATTTGTCACGATGAACACAAAATGAGGCGTAAAGATTTTCTTCTCTTTTTCTTCTTCTAAATCACGCTCACGTAAAATTTCATAGATTGAGGACAACAGCTGATCACGTGTTTGTTCGTTGTAAATAAACCCTTTGCCATATGTATGAGGCAGCTGGAAGTGCGGAAGCCATTTCATCCATTCCCAATTCTCATACTCCTGCTCATGAAAGATAAAGACAAATCTCAAATCGTGATAGCTGTGCGAGAAAGCAAGCTGTCCGACAAGCTGATGAAGCTCATTTTTCACAATCGCAGGCTTCCCAATTAATCCTGTTGGACCATCCGCAAGGCCGAATGTAATCGGGACATTCTTCACTTCACGATATACTTTTTGCATGTGCTGCGTTTGTTCCATTAAGTCATCAATATCCCGGTTGGCCATATCGCCGCCGCTCATCGATAATTCATAGCTTGATGGGACTGCGCCCGTTCCAAGACGCAGATGCAAGAAGTCGTCACTCACAAGCGTCTTTTCCCAAATGCGGCCGCTGATTTCTGATGTTAAATACTTCATTTGTTCAAATGACGGATAATGATACGTCAAAATATATTGCTGGCGGTCATACAGCTCCTGCAGCTCTTTCCGCTTATTTTCTAAATAAAGAGAATAGACTCGCTGCCGCTTCTCTTCTCGTCTTTTGCGCTGTGATTTTTCTTTAAAGTATTGAACGGACGATGTAATTAACGTCATGATAAACATCGCCATCGACACGACAATAAAGATTCCGCGCGGCTGGATAAGGGCGACAATCCCCATCACAAGGAGCATGACAAGCGGCGGAAGGACAACAAGCCAAAGCCCTCTGCTGTTATTTTCACTCTCCTGCGAAGGAAAGCTAAAGGATACTCGGTCATCTGGTAAATCATAAATCAAACGCGGTGTACGTCTGTATGAAGGGTATTTTTGTTTTGTTTCTGTGCTTGGAGGTCTTGTTTTTTCCAAACGCGTTTGAAAAGGTTCGTAAGCTGTCACCTGTAATAAATCATCATCTATAAATGTCACCGTCAGAAAGTTCCAGAACAGCTCATCTCCGGCATAAACCTTCTCTGGACCGTGGATTTTCTTTCCGTTCACGTAAATCGTCTCGTCCTGAGGCATGACATACCATGTTCCTTCGATTTTCTCTAAAGTGAACTGGCTGGCATCTTGAAACATGGAATGAGCTTGTTCTTTCCACACATCAATCTCATCTTTCTCTTCACGTGAAAAAGACAGCTCAACTCTATTTCCTAGGTAATAAATATGCTGATCATGATGTGCATCCATTAAAATAAATGTGAGTGAACCAAGCTGATATGGTTCATGTGGAAGTAATTTGCCTTTCTTCTCATTCCCCTGATAAATAGTAAAACCATCATTCGGTTCATCAGGAGATAAACGAATTGTCCCTTCATCAAATGAAAGTGAAGGGATTGTCACCGTATGCTCTATTTCAGGTCCAATCAGAGCTTCTCGATTGAACTGCTCATCTAAACGGACGGTTTGATAATCCTCCTCATAAAAAACCCAAAGAAGACTCAAACGCTCCACCTCCTCATCGGACAGCACCAACTGTCAGTTGTATCGAAAGAATTATTTTTTCTCATCTTTTTTTGTCTGAGAGGTTTTCTTTTTCGCTTCAGATTCTTTCTCTTTTTTCTCTTGATCGGCTTTTGACTGCTCTTTTTGTTCAGCTGTTTCATCTGTTTGGCTTGCGCCCGAGGAGTCACTTGTGCTTGTCTCGGTTGTTTCTTTTTCTTCATATTTCGCCATTTCTTTAATGATTGGATCTAGTTGTTTTTGTTTTTCTTCAGCAGAAAGGCTGTCATCGTTTTGAATTTCATTGCGGTAGGCGACGAGTGCCGTGAATATGTACCTGTCGTCTCCAAGCACCCGTGCAATATCAAGTGCTTCCTTGCTATTGCCTTGTCCAATATGAATCCAGAATAGGAAGTATTGCGGATCTGTCTGTAATGTGTACGTTTCTGTGATTTCTTTTTTATGCTGATCAAGTAAGAGGCTGCCTTGATTCGTTTGTACATACGAAATGGCCAGTTCATATTGAAGTGAGACTGGCATTTTATTGGCTGGATATTTCTCTAACGTATCCACCACTTGACTGTACTGCTTGTTGAGATAATATTTGTTTGCCTCGACGTATGCTTCTTGTTTTGGCATGGCAAAAAAGAAGGTGTAAATGGTGTACACCAATGCAGGGATTAATAGGACAAGCAGACCTAGTCCGATGTATCGCTCAATCTTCCATTTCTTTTTAGGGATGGTTAATAGCGTTTTTTCTTTCGTATCGATTGCTTTGATCTTTTGCTCAATCAAAGCTGACAATTCTTCCAGCGACTTCGTTTCACTAATTTCTTTTGCCAGCTCAGATAATTTCAACGTTTCATTGTAAGCCACATATTCTTGAAATTGATATTCATGGTCAACCACTCGAAGAACGACGGCCTTGACCTCTTTTAACAGGCGATGTTCATCAGTTTCATATGGCGGGATGCTTTCTTTGACTCCATAATGCAAAAATGCAGGAGCTAAGCCTTGATGAAAAACAATGTTTTCAGGAGAAACAATAGGATGCAGCCGCTTCACGTCGTGTTTAAGAACTGCATCGACAAGCTGGTATGAAAAAATCCATTTGCTTTTTTCATCCTTTGCATGGATGAAACGAAATTCCTGATAGGCAGGAGGCGGTTGAATAGAAATGATGACCTCATCTTCAGTTAATTGAATCTCTTTCTGAAATGAAGGGTTGATGTCTTTGATCGGTGCCGCTTCTAAACCGTCTAAGAGTTTAATTGTCTCTTTTTGAAAAATAAAGGTATAGGTGCCTCCCTCTTTTTTCATGACTGCTTCTAATTGTTCTTCTAAATAGGAACTCTTTTTATCTGCCATTTACAAAAGTCCTTTCATAGTATTTCCAGCCTGTCTCCTGTGGTAATTCCACAGTCTGACAGCTTATATTCGCCTGAAAACACAGCTTTCTTATTGACTACTCGCACCCATCCGCCTTCCCGCTTTGGAAGCGAGATTTGTTTTGCCTGCCAGGCGATATGGATGACTTGTTTAATATGTAAATAATTTGATAGTCTCAAATCAAACACACTGCCATCATAATTTTTTAAGTCGATGGTAATATCGATATACACAAATTTCCACCTCACAAAATAGAAAGAGCGCCGGCATCCATTGACAGACTCGGCGCTGTTTCTGCTTTTCACACTTAGAAAGGAAATCCCCTTGATTAGCCGCGGATTTGGCTTGCGATGTCTTGGTCAGTGCTTTCAAGTGTATTTGCCGTTTGATCAAGCTGATTGCTGACATCTGTTAATAGATCAGACATTTTGATAAATGAAGGCTTAAGCTGTTCGTATTGATCAGCAAATGCTTCACTAGAAGCACCTTCCCACATTCCTTTTAAATCAGAGATCATTCTATTTAGACGATCAACTTGGTTTAACACTTCTTGACTTTCAACACCATATTGCTTAGCGGTCGCTCTTAGTTCTTCTGGGGTTACGCGAATAATTCCTGACATATTCCTCATTACCTCCCGTGCATAGCCGCCATATAATGGGCTAATCCACTTATTTTTTGACGTTATTATTATAAAAACAGAAATGATACACAGTCAAACAAATCTGTTTTTATTTTACAAAATGAGTCTATAGAATTACTGGTTTTTCGCTTTTTATCTAGTATTTAACAGTTTTTTGGTCATATATTCTTAATAAGTATCCACCGACTTTGGTGGACCTTTCCGCCTATTGATTTTTTACTACGTTATTATTGTACTATTTCTTTTTCATCGTGCTTCAACATCCACTTGCTTGCTTCTCACACTTTTTGTTTTTTTTAAGTTTATGGCAGTTTTTTGTTGATTTACGTACCTCATTCTCTTCATAATGTAAGTACGTGAAATATTCGAAAAAGCAGGGGTTTTTTATGACAAAAAAGACAGATCCGTTTAAGTATAGTCTTGATCGTTTAGAGGATGTGGCAGACCAAATAAGTGATGTGCTCAATTGCCCTATTACTATAGAAGATACTCATCATCGATTATTGGCATATAGCACACACAATGATTTTACTGATCCCGCCAGAACTTCAACCATTATCTCCCGCCGGGTACCGGAAAAAGTCATCAATCGGCTTTGGAAGGACGGCATCATTCCTACACTCCTTAAAACAGACGAACCGCTTCGTGTCCCTCAAATTGCAGAGGTCGGTTTATCTAGCAGGGTCGCCATTTCCATCTGGAAGGACAAAGAAGTGCTCGGATTTATTTGGGCGATTGAATCTACGCAGCCATTTTCAGAAGAAGAAATGGACCTTCTCAAAATGGCAGCACATGCCGTGAAAAACAAATTACTCAATTTACAAATTCGAAAAACGAAAACAGAGGAACGCAATCAGGAGCTTTTCTGGAAGATGCTCACGGGTCATATTCATGAAAAGGATGAGATGCTTGACCTATTTTTAAGACTTGGCATCAGATGTCCAGACACATATGCCATCATCATCTTCCGTCTTCGTGACGAACTCACAGAGGAGACAGAAAAAAAGCTGTCCTATCTGCTTGAAACAACACAGCAAGTCCAGGTACTGTTAACGACTGTTGATTTTCACGAATTCATTATTCTTGTCTCACCAAAAACAGAACATCCGCTTCAAGATATTAAACAATTCACAAGCGGCATGCTGCAGCAACTTGCGGACCGGTATCATATTCAGCATGTTCAGGCAGCAATTGGAGGAATTTACGATAACATCTCTCAAATTCAGCCTTCCTATAAAGAAGCACTGGCTGTATTAAAAACGAAAGAACGCTTTCCAGTTGAAACAGAACGTTTAAACAGCTTTTCTGAACTAGGCATTTATCAATATCTTGATGTGCTTGCTGAGAAGCGAAAGGGCTCTTCTTACTCCAGTTACTCTTTATCGAAGCTGGAGGATTACGACCTGAGGCATCATTCCAACCTTGTCGAAACACTTGAACGGTTTATTGACTGTGACAGCAATGCCAATATTGCCGCAAAGCAATTAAATATCCACATCAATACCTTAAATTATCGATTAAAACGGATTACAGACATCGCAGAAATTGATTTAAAAAACATGAATGAGAAAATGACCATATACCTTGATATGAAGCTAAAAAACGTCCATTTGTGAAATTTCACAAAGAGGCGTTTTTTTATTTTTTATTTCAACCGAAGAATTTTCTAAACTTTCAGGATACACTAGACATACAATATGAATAGATAAGCATAGGAGGAATAAACATGATCATCGGCATTCCGAAAGAAATTAAGAACAATGAAAACCGAGTGGCATTAACACCAGGAGCAGCTTCTCAATTGCTTTCAGCTGGACATCAGATTTTGATTGAAACAAACGCTGGTTTTGGAAGCGGATTCACTGATGACGATTATGTATCTGTTGGTGCAGAGATTCTTGATCAGGCGAAAGATGTATGGGCATCTTCTGATATGATCATGAAAGTAAAAGAACCATTACCTGAGGAATATCCTTATTTCAGAGAAGGACTCATCTTATTTACGTACCTGCATCTAGCCGCAGAGCCCTCCTTGGCTGAAGCATTAAAACAAAAAGGCGTTACAGCCATTGCTTATGAAACCGTAACGGACGGAAAATCACTCCCTCTTCTCACACCTATGTCTGAAGTAGCAGGCAGAATGGCCGCTCAAATAGGTGCACAATTTTTAGAAAAGCCAAAAGGCGGAAAGGGTATTTTACTTGCAGGTGTACCAGGGGTATCAAGAGGAAAGGTCACCATTATTGGCGGCGGAGTTGTTGGAACAAACGCAGCGAAAATGGCAATCGGACTTGGCGCAGATGTCACCCTGATTGATGTAAATGCAGAACGCCTGCGTCAGCTGGACGACCAATTTGGCCATCAAATGAAAACGTTAATGTCCAACCCTGTCAACATTGCAGATTCAGTCAGTGAAGCAGATCTTCTCATTTGTGCTGTGCTGATTCCTGGTGCCAAAGCACCGACACTTGTGACAGAAGAAATGGTGAAACAAATGAAACCTGGTTCTGTCATTGTAGATGTAGCGATTGATCAAGGCGGCATTGTCGAAACCATTGATCATATCACAACCCATGACCAGCCTACTTATGAAAAACACGGCATATTGCATTATGCTGTCGCCAACATGCCAGGTGCGGTTCCGCGGACATCAACTGTTGCGTTAACGAATGTCACTGTTCCATATGCACTGCAAATTGCGAATAAAGGCGTTGCAAAAGCCATTAGAGAAAACAATGCCATCGCAGAAGGTGTCAATGTCATGAACGGACATATCACGTACGAAGCGGTTGCTCGTGATCTCGGCTATGATTACGTACCTGTCAGCAAAGCCATCGATGCCACTTTTATGACTGAAGCTTAATCAACTACCCGCCCTCTTGATGGGCGGGTTTTATTGTTAACTTAAAATAAAAACAAGTTGACAAAATTTCTTCTTCCCCTTAATCTATTTGTACAGATAAGACAGGGGGAAACATCATGCAAAAGAAGACACGAACTGCTGACTTTGTGCTAGTCGGAATGTTTGCTGCACTCATGGCTATCGGGGCCAATATCACATCCATTGTGCCGTTTTTACAAGTCGGCGGAATTCCACTTACGATGCAGCCGTTTTTTTGTGTGCTTGCCGGTCTCTTACTCGGCAGACGGCTTGGGGCATTAGCTATGATTGTCTATGCCTTGGTTGGAATTGCTGGTGCACCTGTATTCGCCCAGTTCTCTGCGGGCTTTGGGGTCATTTTAGGCAAAAGCGGTGGCTTTGTATTATCGTACATCCCTGCTGCCTGGCTTGCCGGATTCATTCTAGAAAAAAGAAAAAACCCTGGCTTTGGTCGCTTTTTGCTTGCAGCCATTGCTGGTACGACCGTGATGTATGTGATCGGAACGACCTATACATACCTCGCATTAAATGTATGGCTCGATGCACCGATTTCCTATCAAACCACATGGTTCTTTATGATCTGGTTTATGGTAAAAGACTACGCATTGACTATATTACTTGCGATGCTGGCACCTAAAATTTATCGCTCTGTATCCAAAGCCACATCCTTTCGAAAACAAGAAGCTGTATCATAGAAAAAAGAGCCTGTCATCATTCAGGCTCTTTTTTCATCGTTACTCAGCGTATTGATCTATGATTTGTTCTAGCATTCCTTCAAGCACTTCTACATTTTCAAGATCTGATGGACTGAAGCGGTAGCGCGCAAGCTGTTCTCCTTCATTATACATCTCTTCGAGCCATCCTCTCAGGCCTCTTGCTCTGCGGTCGACTTCAAAAACAATGTCTAAGCCGCCTTCATCTATCAGAAAAATCAGCTCTAGCTCATCAAGCATATAGCGATAGTAGTCTGATGTCGGAATGAACTCGAATTCTTGGACGAATGGCAGGCGCCGCTGAAAGTAAGGTGCTTGCTCACAGTCTGCTTCGTTCAGGTGGAAGCCAAGATTTCTAGTGGCCTCCAGTACATTTCTCACCCAAGGATGTGCTTCAACGAAAATGCGGTCATAGTCAGATTTATCGATTCCGCCTTGGATATCAAGGTCTGTCTCCACTGCAATTTCTACTTTTCCGATCGTCATCGGGGTATCAATAGGAAGAATAAATGAAAACGGAAATTCATGCTTTTCTCCAGGCTGGATGGTAAAAGAATCCGCCACCCGGACAGAATGGATGTTGGCATATTTTCTACGCTCTTCATCATCTTTTACAATCACATACTGTGTTTCAATTTTAACATTGATATGACGGATTTCCTGAGAGATTTTCCCGCCCTTTACATGGACAGTTCCCTTTACTTCTTGTCCTGGATAATAAGCGTTTTTCTCCAAAATGGTATCTACTTTCGCTGCACCAATCCCAGCACTTGCCGCTAGCTTTTTAAAAAATGACATATCCCATCTTCCCCTTTTCATTTTTATCAGCATATATACGTAAGATAGAGGAAGAAAGATTCATTTAATTCATACTTTTGTCCTTATTATTTTTTCATCTACGAACAACAAAAAAGCTTATAGAAAAAACATCATCGTTTTCTCTACAAGCTTTTCATTTTACAGAATAATCGCCGCCAGCCAGCCGAACAGAACAAGCGGAATATTATAATAGATAAAAGTCGGGACACAAGTTCCCCAAATGTGGTGATGCTGTCCATCCATATTCAATCCAGATGTTGGTCCAAGCGTACTGTCACTTGCAGGTGAACCTGCATCTCCAACAGCCGCAGCAGAGCCAATAATGGCAATGGTGGCCATTGGACTAAATCCTAAGTGTAAGCAAAGTGGAACAAAGATGGTTGTAATAATCGGAATCGTTGCAAATGATGATCCGATCCCCATTGTCACAAGCAGGCCGACAAGCAGCATTAAAATCGCTGCAAGGCTCTGGCTGTTGCCGATAAATTGGGAAGATGCCTTGACAAGAGATTCAATGTCTCCTGTTTTTGTTAAAACGTTGGCAAACCCAGCGGCAACAAGCATAACAAAACCGATAAATGCCATCATATTCATTCCAGATGTAATGAGTTCATCTGCTTCATCGCGTTTCATCATTCCAGTCACAAACAAGACAAGCAGTCCTGCGAGTGCACCGAAGATCATTCCTTCCACACCAAGGCTTTGCGATAGATAAAGCTGGACAATCAACGAAACGAGAATAGCAAGACCGGCAAAGAATAAGCTTTTTTTCGTATAAGCCGATTTCTCTACATCTGTAATTTCACGATTCTCATATACCTTCGGCTTTCGATATACAAAAATGGAAACAATCAAGCCAAGAACCATTCCTGCTACAGGAATCAGCATCGCATACGGAATATCTGCAAGGTTTACGGTCAGACCCGCTTCCTTCATATTGTCACGAAGCATTCCGTGGAAAATCTGTCCAAAACCGACTGGAAGTAATATATATGGTGCAGTGAGTCCGAAGGTAATGACACACGCTAGCAGTCTGCGGTCAATCTGAAGCTCGTTAAACACCTTTAATAACGGCGGAATGAGGACTGGGATAAAGGCAATGTGAACAGGAACGACGTTCTGTGAAAAACAGGACACGATCAAAATAACAAGAACGATGAGCACTTTTGATAGTGTTTTCCGTCTTGAATCGCCTTCTTTACCTAGAAGCTTCACTGCTCCTTCAACCATAGCATCTGGCAGACCTGTTTTCGTCAGTGCCGCCGCAAATGCCCCTAATAACGCATAACTAATCGCCACGGTTGCATTTCCTCCGAGTCCGTCCGTAAAGGCGTTCACTGTTCCTCCCAAGCCTAATCCACCTGCAAGTCCGCCAGCTAAAGCGCCTATTGCCAGCGCAATCACGACATTGACCCGCAGTAAGCTTAATATCAACATTAAAACAACCGCTAAAACAACTGCATTCATGGTGAAACCCCCGAAATCCTTTAGTTTACTAATGTAGTAGATAATTAAAGTACCAACGTATGTTACCATATAAAAAAAACTTCGTCAAATGGCGTATGTCCTACATAAAAAAGCTCTGCCATCCGGCAGAGCCTTATCCCTTATTTTGTTCCTTCAAATCGTTCCACAAATGTAGCAAGTGATCTTACCATCACACCTGTTGCCCCTGTTGGCCCAAAGCATGAAGGTTTTTCTGTTGTTGCAGTTCCTGCAATATCTAAGTGAACCCAAGGCGTATCCTCTGCGAATTCACCAATGAAAGCACCTGCCATGATCGCATGACCATCACGGCCTGGTGAGTTATTGAGATCAGCCATTTTGCTGTTTCGTACTCGTTTCTTATCTTTTTCCGTGATTGGCAGCTGCCAGATCATTTCACCGCATTCTTCTGATGCTTCTTTAAACTGAGCATACAGCTCATCGTTATTGGTCATTACGCCTGTTGTCTCATTTCCAAGCGCCACAATGACACCGCCTGTTAATGTGGCCACATCTACAAGGACAGAGGCACCGTGCTGCTTCGCATATGTCACCCCATCTGCTAAAACAAGACGGCCTTCTGCATCTGTATTGAGCACTTCGATTGTTTTCCCGCTTAGTGACACAATGACGTCGTCTGGCTTCATAGCGTCTGCAGAAATCATATTATCCGTTGAGGCGATGACCGCAATGACATTTTGCTCTGGGCGAAGTTCCCCGATGATTTCCATTGCGCCTAAAACAGAGGCTGAGCCGCCCATATCTGTTTTCATGCCAACCATACTCGCTCTTGGCTTTAAAGAGTAGCCGCCGGTATCATACGTGATGCCTTTACCGACAAGACCGATGACGTCTGTCCATTCTTCCTTGCCTTGATATTTCAGCACGATGAGTTTTGGCGGTTCTGTTGAGCCTCTATTGACGGCTAAAATACCGCCCATTCCGAGCTCTTCCATTTGTTCTTTATCTAAAATTTCAATCTCAAATTCATATTTATATGCAAGCTCTGCCGCATACGAAGCGAGATCAGAGGATGTGAGCATGTTCGGCGGCATATTCACAAGGGTACGGGCCGAATTGACTGACTGTCCGTACACTTCGCCGACTTTCAGACTCGCCTGAATTTCAGCTTGATCATGCTCCGTCGTTGCATAAACAAACTCGATGAAACGATCCGGTTCATTTGTTTTATGTTTAAAATCCTGCAATTCATATGTAGCTAAAAGGCAGCTTTCAGAAAGGGCATGGGCTGCATCTTGAGCAGGCAGATCCTTTCCAACAAACGTATCCAGCAAGACAGAAACCGCTTGCTTTTTATCTTGATGAAGCTTTTTAAATAAATGGGCAAACACTTCTTTAGCCTCTTCAAACGTGTAATCTGATTCCTTCCCAAGCCCGACAAAATAAATGCGTTTGATGCCTGTTTCAGGGGAGGGGAAAAACTTCGAAAGCTGATTTCGTTTGGATGAAATGTCGCCTTCTTTTAATAATTCAGTGATTCTTCCTTCAAGTAATTCATCCATTTCTTTTGCTTTTCCTGATAATTGGCTCTTTTGAAAAAGTCCGATCGCCAGTGTATCTTTATGCTGCAATTCATTTGTCGAGAAAAACATATTTATCACACGCTCCTTAATGAACTCCATTTTTCACATTGGAACTTCTATTATATCAAAATTTGCGTGCCTATACGATCATTGCCAGTCTGTCTTTACTTGATGAACATTTATATTTTCACACGTGGAAGGGCATCATGAAAAAGCAGCGAAAACCTAAGCAGCCTGTCCGTGTTCTCCTCGTTCCACATCTAGTTTCTTTAATGTTATAATGAACATGGACTTGGCAGCATTTTTTACTGCTATCATTTTTTCATCATACTAGGATTTTTAGTTCATCATTTCGCACGATATTTTTTCTTAAAGAGAGGATGTTTCTTGTTCATGAGCGTACTGACGAATTTTCCGCTGCTTGCCAGCCTAGCAGCCATCTTTTTTGCACAATTTGTAAAAGTACCGATTCAATTTATTATTTCTAGACGACTAGATTGGTCGCTCATTACAAGCACAGGCGGAATGCCAAGTTCACACTCCGCAGCAGTAACAGCACTCTCCACAGCAGTGGCTTTAGAGCACGGGCTAGATACATCTATCTTTGCCATTTCCGCCATCTTTGCAATTATTACTATGTTTGATGCGACAGGCGTTCGCAGACAGGCAGGAGAACAGGCGACTGTTCTCAACAAGCTCGTAACAGATTTTAACCGATTTGTTTCCGAAGCAAAGAATTTCCCAAATGCGGAAGAAAAAGAAAAGCAAAAGAAATTAAAAGAGCTTCTTGGTCATAAGCCGATTGAAGTCTTCTTCGGCGGCTTAACAGGGATCTTGCTGACACTCATCTTAGATTATTACTTCATGTAGAAGCGAAAAAGCTTTGGACCTTAAATGGACCAAAGCTTTTTTATTCTTTATTGGCTTGAAACTGCTGACGGAATACTTGCATCGATTCTGCTTCATTGAGCTGATTTAAGTCTTTTTCCGTTAACGTTCCTTCGCCCTTTTTGATGATATAAACATCGAGCACTTTTTTACCCCATTCTCTATACACATCATCAACGGTTTCATAGTATAAATCAAGCTTATGACCTTTAATCGCTTTCCCGGTATCTGCAACGACACCGTAGCCATAGTTTGGGATAAACAGCACCGTTCCAATCGGAAAAACGGATGGGTCGGCTGCCACTGTTGAATATAAATCACGTTTCACTTTGACGCCTGAATATGTAATGCCATATGCATGATGTTCCTTCGTTTTGCCTGTTGATTCCACACCTGCTGTATAGCCGGTTGCCACAACCTTCTGCTTCGGATAATCGTTCCAATTAAACGCTTCTTCGAGAGAAACAGATCGCATGTCTTCACTTTTGAGTGCCATCGTTTCCCTTTTTGGCTGCTGAAAAAAAGAAGACACTTGCTTGCCCGCATCGGTCTCTTTCACCCACGCAGCTAAATCACTTGGTTCGACTCCAGATATGCCCGTAAAGCTTGTCAAAAGTGCAATCATGAATAGCGCTGTCATGAACAATCGTTTCATCCATGTTTTCATCTCTATTTGTCACTCCTCTACCCATCTATTTGTTTCCAAACAAAATGGAAACTATGCAAAGGAGAAACAAAAAAACCCACTTGCGTGTCCACAAGTGAGTTAAAACATTTGATACCCTCTTTTTCGAAGTGCATTAATGACAAAACCTGATGCGATCGCACCGATCAGGCCGCTTAATAAGATGATGATATCTGCCGCAGCGAGTGAGACGATCCGGTCTCCTATTCCTGAAAAAGCAGTGCCAGGCTCTCTTACATAAGCGATCATCTTTTGATTGTTAATAATGAAAAGGCATACAATTGGATATAAAATAGCCATAATCCATGACATTCTCAGCAGCATATTGAGCAAAAAGCCAATGCCAAAGAATAACACGAAAAATAAAATAACTGAAATGATAACGACTGGTAAACTGATCACTTCATCTCCACCCCCAAATATCCCATCATTAGTTTAACTTGGAAATAGAGATGAAGTCAATCAATGGAAAAAGCAGAACGATTAACGCTTCTTTCCTGTCCCTTTACATTCCTCACACGTTTCAGATCCGCCGAGCAATAGCTGAAAATACCCTTTTCCTGAACAATATTGACAGGCTGATGTTTTTTCCTTTGTTTGTGCATTCATATTGCTCACTCCTTAATCTAAATTTTCTGATAATTCATCATAACATATTTTACTGTCCAGTACCAAGTGAGAAAATATTCCGTCAAACATGAAAAAACGTGTACCACAGGGATACACGTTTTTGTCTATATCGGTTTAGAAGAACTTGAATTTTCCTTTTTTCAGAACAAGTCCTGGTCCGCCAACCATGAATAATGAACGGTTGTCGATGATTTTCTTCATTGCAGAAGCTTTTGTTCCTTGAAGTTTTTTACCAAACGCAACACCTACAGCGTCGTGTTCACCAAGAGAAGCAACTGTTCCTTTGATGTCTGGCTTAAAGCTTTCAAGAGAACCGCCTTTTACTAGTGCTGCAAGGTTTTTCGCTACTGTCTCACCTTGCTGCATAGCGATTTGTGCAGTTGGTGGGTATGGACGGTTGATTTCTTCATTGATAATCAATGAACAGTCACCAATGATGAAGACATCATCATTTTCTGGTACACGAAGATCTGGAGAAACTTTTACGCGGCCGCGCATGTTTTCAAAACCAGCTTCTTCAACGATTGGGTTACCGCGTACACCTGCAGCCCAAACAACAGTTGCAGCTTTGATTTCTTCTGTATCATCGTCTTTTCCAACAATGATACCTTCAGGCGTACATTCTTTGATCGCTGTACCGATTTTGAACTCAACACCTTTACCTTGAAGGTAGTTCATCGCATAGTCGATCAATTCTGGATCGAATCCAGGAAGAGCTGTTGGCGCAGCTTCTACACAGATGATACGCACGTCTTTTTGATCAATGTCATACTCTTTGCAAAGCTCAGGCACACGGTTTCCAAGCTCACCAAGGAACTCAATACCTGTGAATCCAGCGCCTCCGACAACGATCGTCAAACGCTCTGGACGTTTTTCAGCATCCGTATTATACGTAGCAAATTGAAGCTCGATGTGCTCACGAAGCTGACGAGCAGAGTTGATGTTAGAGATTGAGAATGCGTATTCTTTCAGTCCTGCAATACCAAATGTTTCAGGAACAGCACCAAGTGCAACAACAAGGTAATCATAAGAAAGTTCGCCATCTGATGTCACAACTTTCTTCGCTTCCTTATCAATGCTTTCAACTGTTGCTTGTACAAAGTTGACACGGGAACTGTTAATCACATCTTTGATTTGATAACGACAGCGGTCATGATGAAGTGTACCTGCACTTGCTTCATGTAACCATGTTGTTTCGTAATGATAATTATGCTTGTTCACAAGAGTAATATCCGCATCATTTGTGCCAAGCTGTTTTGTTAATCTTGTTACAGTCATTAATCCGCCATAACCTGCACCTAATACAACGATTTTCGGTTTATTCACTGGAATCACATCCACCTTTTTTAAATTTGCTGTAAAACGGATAAAGAATTACATATCGTTATTCTCAACCGCTTTGCGGCATTTTATGAAATTTAAACAAAAAAATAAGTATGTGAAAATCTGAACTTTCACCTACATAAAACGAAAGCATTTGACCGTATCCGACAAAAATTCATAAAAAATTAATATTTAGTTCCCTTAACAATAATAGCGAGTTCTGCTCCAATTTTCAAGGCTTTAAACTGAAAATCCTTATGATAAACGGTCTTTCTCACTTTTTCCTCCTTTTCAAAGCTTCAGCATCAAAAAACGACAAGTTTTTCAAAACAAGTCAAACGACGATATGTGGTATGATATGATATAGTGATAACAATTTTCATTTGGGAGGATTAAAGGAATGCAAGAAGATTCTAAGGTATATGACATTACCGTTATCGGGGGCGGCCCAGTTGGATTGTTTACTGCGTTTTACGGAGGCATGAGACAGGCAAGTGTGAAAATCATTGAAAGCCTTCCTCAGCTCGGCGGTCAACTATCCGCTCTTTACCCTGAAAAATATATTTATGATGTGGCTGGTTTCCCAAAAATCCGCGCACAAGAATTAGTTGATAACTTAAAGGAACAAATGGATAAATTTGATCAAACCATTTGCTTAGAGCAGGCAGTTGAAACAGTTGAAAAGCAAGCAGATGGGATCTTTAAACTTGTCACAAATCAAGAGGTTCATTACTCTAAAACGATCATCATCACAGCTGGTAACGGTGCATTTCAACCGAGAAAGCTTGAATTGGATACAGCAGAATCATTTGAAGGAAGCAATCTGCACTACTTCATTAATGACCTGAACCAATTTGCCGGCAGACGCGTGGCCGTTCTTGGCGGCGGAGACTCTGCGGTGGATTGGGCACTTATGCTTGAACCAATCGCAAAAGAAGTATCCATCATTCACCGCCGCGATAAATTCCGCGCACATGAGCACAGTGTAGAAAACCTGCACAACTCGAAAGTCAATGTGCTGACTCCATTTGTGCCAACTGAGCTCATTGGTGAAGACCGCATTGAACAGATCGTGCTAGAAGAAGTCAAAGGCGACAAAAAACAAGTGCTTGATGTGGACGATGTGATCGTCAACTTCGGTTTCGTTTCCTCCCTTGGACCAATCAAACAATGGGGCCTTGAAATCGAAAAGAACTCCATCGTAGTGAAATCTACAATGGAAACAAACATCGAAGGCTTCTATGCGGCAGGAGATATCTGCACGTATGAAGGAAAAGTCAAATTGATTGCAAGCGGATTTGGTGAAGCACCAACTGCTGTCAACAATGCGAAAGCCTACATGGACCCGAAAGCCCGTGTACAGCCTCTCCATTCCACAAGCTTATTTGAAAACAAATAAGAACGGATCAAAAAAGGAGTTCCCACTCGCGGAACTCCTTTTTCGTTTATTTAAAAACCCCAATATAGGCATTTGCCATTCCAAGTACCATTGCAGCAAGCAGCACCACAACAATCCCTGCCACAACCAAAATCACCCGATCCTTCACACGTTCCTTTTTCGGAAGCGGCTTCTCAATCCCGCAAGCTGGACACGTTTTGGAACGATACGGAATCAGTTCATGACAGTTCCTGCAATTGATTTGTTCACTCAAACCTCAGCAACCTCTTTTCTCACTACAGTTTATGTTTGGTTTTCATGATACTCTTTTCGAGTGGAAATAGCCAGTTGTTCGGGCCAGCTGTAACAAAATTGAGCGATTTTCGAAAAAAACACAAACAAGATCAACAATGATATAAATTTTTAAAAAGATGATTGACCCTAACGCAACGTCATATTTTATAGTGGATATCAAGAGAGGTGAATTGAAATGAAAGTGAAAGAAGTAGCTGAATTATTTGGTATTAGCATTCGTACACTTCATCATTACGACAAGATTGGTTTATTGACTCCAAGTGAAGTCACAGATAATCGTTATCGGCTCTATTCAGAAGAAAACCTTGAAACATTACAGCAAATACTATTTTTCAGGGAACTTGGATTTCCATTGAAGGAAATCCAAAAGATGATGCACAATTCTTCATTTAATAAGAAAGAAGCATTTATGCTACAAAGAAAAATGTTAATAGAGAAACGAGATAATCTCAATAAAATGATCGGAAATATTGATAAGACGCTACAACATTTAACGGGAGAAACTCAATACACATATAAAGAGAGGTTTGAGAATATGAATATGAAATTTAGTCAATATGAAGAAGAAGCTCGTCACCGTTGGGGAAATCAAGCTGTTGATGAAGTCAGCTCAAAACTAAATCATTTGTCTAAAGATGAACAAATTGAATTATCTGATAGCTGGGATAGCATATTGAATAAACTAGCCTCTCTTCGCAGCCATTCCCCTAAATCCAAAGAGGTGCAAATCGTCATCAAACAATGGTACGACTTTTTAAACGAAAACTTTCGTTATTACTCTCTTGATGCTTTTTACGGTTTAGGCCAACTCTATATTCAAGATGAACGTTTCACAAAGAATATAGATCGTTATGGTGAGGGCTTGGCATCATTTATGAGCGAAGCGATGAAAGTCTTTACTACTCTTCATAAAAGAGGGAACAGCTTTGAAAATGATGATTGAGAATACAATCGATTAATACGAAACGTTATTCTCAACGAAACACAACAAAGAACATTTTTTCCGACACACCATGATGAAACCTTTTGAAAAGATGTGAAAGATGAACAGAGGAAATACTAAGAAACTGCGAGCTTTTTTCTAATTAAATATCTTTATAAAGAGGACGTGCTGAGTGATTGAAGTCATGTCCTTTTTTTGCATCTTTAAAAACAACACAAAAAACCTCCTCAAGAAAATGATTAATATGAGGAGGTCTTCATTATACAAATGGTTTTACAGAATGAATCGCTTTAACTCTTAACACTCTTCAGGCGTACCGGTATTCGTTGCTGTTCTGAAAGAAGAACCGCACCCGCATGATGCGATGGCGTTTGGATTGTCAATCGTGAAACCGCCGCCCATTAGTGATTGTTTGAAATCAATGATGGTTCCGTTCATGATATCAAGGCTTTCGGAGTCGACAAGGACATTGATGCCGTGCTGCTCGAACTGCGTGTCTTTCTCTGAGACTTCATGGTCAAAGCCCATGCCGTATGAAAGACCGCTGCAGCCGCCGCCTTTTACGCCCACTCGCAGGAACGCATTTTCTTCTTCATGTTCTTTCATCATATCTTTAATCTGCAGTGCAGCAGCTTCTGTAATGGTTACTGGTGTACTCATGATCATCCCTCCTTTTGACTGGATGTTTCTTTTTCAATTATAAACGTGATGATGCCTTTTCTCAAATAAATGGTTTAGAGATAAAATGTCCCGTCACAAATGGTCTCCGCAGGTCCTGTCATAAGCACGTGGTCATTGTCTTTCCAGCGAATGATGAGGTCTCCGCCTGCTAAATGAACTGTCATGTCTGTTTCTTTTTTTGCCTGCCCATTCACAATTGTGGATACAGCCGCAGCACAAGCCCCTGTTCCGCAGGCCTGTGTAATGCCTGAGCCTCTTTCCCACACACGAAAATGCAGTTCGGTTTCACTGACAACTTCAACAAATTCTACATTGACGCCTTCTGGAAACATATCGTGTTTTTCAATGATCGGTCCAAGTGTATGAAGAGGCGCTTTTTCAATGTCCTCTAAATAAAAAACGATGTGCGGGTTTCCCATTGAAACGGCTGTTCCATTTAATTTCGCAGTGCCAAAATCAAGCGGCTCATTAACTGTTGTGCTGGCCGGTTCACCAAGCATCGGCATCGCTTCTTTTTCAAATCGTGGTTTTCCCATATCTACTGTGACTAGCTGAACATGACCATCTTGAGCGTGAACGGTAGCTTCAACGAGTCCTGACAATGTCTCAATCTGGAACGTTGTGTCCGTCACAATTTGATGCTCATACACATACTTTGCAACGCAGCGCAGCCCATTACCGCAGTTTTTGCCCTCTGATCCATCATTGTTGAAAATGCGCATCTTCACAGGTGCAACATCTGATGGGCAAATCAGGATCATCCCGTCAGAACCGATTCCTGTATAAACAGAAGAAACGCGAATCGCTATTTCTGATAGCTGCTCTTCTGGAAGCTGTTCCTTCATCTGATTAACGTAAATATAATTATTTCCTAATCCGTGCATTTTCGTGAATTGAAATGATGTCATGAGCTTCCTCCAAAAATGTTGTTTCTTTATAGTATAAAAGGAGTCGATTCAGGAGACAATCTTATCATCCCCCGTTTTTCATACATAGAAGCTCTTTGCTGCCATGGCAAAGGGCTTTTATTATGCATATGCCTCTTTTTCTCTCGTGTGATGTTTCATATTGATGATATTTTATTAGCATAACATATTGAATACGCTTTCCATTCATTCTCCTTAAAAATGGAAGGTGGAAGAGTGAAAAAAATGCACCTCATGACCCATGTGGTGCATTTAAAACATGTCGTTTTCCTCTATAAAAGCATAAATACGCTCGACTAGCTGCTCTGCATTTTCTCCTGAAACAAATTCTCCATTCACAAGTGCAAATGGGGAGTCCATACATTTGCCGCAATAGCTTAAACAGCCGTATTCCATTACGTCTAGGTTTGGGTCTTTTTCAAGCTTCTCTTTTGCTTCTTGAGACCCTTGTGCAAGATTACTTACACAAAATTCGATCAGTGGAAACACTGTGCTTCACCTCACATTGCCTTACCATCCTACCGAAATTCCTTGTATTAGTCAAAATATGAGCTTCATCTGTATCGTTACGCCTATTCCTCGTAAAATGTTTTACTATTTAGGACTAACTGATGAATATGTAGGTTATTTTGAAACAATTATTGTGGTTTCACAGTAAATTCGATATAATTTTATTTGGTATTTTAACTTAAAGTTTTTTAGTATAAGTGTTTTTCAATGTCTACGGGGAAAAGGAGAATCGTCATGAAAAATTTAGTCTTGATCGGCGGAGGTTACGGGAATATGCGGGTTCTCCACCGCTTATTGCCAAATCAATTACCTGATGATGTCACTATCACATTAATTGATCGAAATCCTTACCACTGTTTAAAAACAGAATATTATGCACTTGCTGCTGGAACGATCTCTGATCATCACATTCGAGTATCTTTTCCAGAGCATCCGAAGCTGGATATTCAATACGGGGAAGTAGAAAAAATTGATATTGAAAACAAACAGATCTTATTCAGCGACCGTGAACCGATTCCGTATGATGATACTGTGATTGGACTCGGCTGTGAGGACAAGTATCATAATGTCCCTGGTGCAAAAGAACATACATACAGCATTCAAACCATTGATCAGTCAAGACATGCGTATAACAAATTAAACAATTTGAGCGCAGGTGCAACGGTTGGCATCGTCGGTGCTGGACTTAGCGGGGTAGAGCTGGCCAGTGAACTAAGAGAAAGCCGTGCTGATTTAAACATTATTCTTTTTGACCGCGGAGAGTTGATACTATCAAGCTTCCCAAAAAGATTAAGTTTGTATGTGCAAAAGTGGTTTGAAGAAAATGACGTAAAGATCATTAACTGTGCCAATATTACAAAGGTTGAAGAAGGTGTCGTTTACAACCATGATGACGCAATTGAAGCAGATGTCATCGTGTGGACAGCAGGAATACAGCCAAGCAAAGTGGTACGAGAGATGGATGTTGAAAAAGACGCACAAGGCCGCGTCGTATTAACTCCTCATCATAATCTTCCAGGGGATGAGCATGTATATGTCGTAGGTGACTGCGCAAGTCTGCCTCATGCCCCAAGTGCACAGCTTGCTGAGGCGCAGGCAGAACAAATTGTCCAATCTCTGCAAAAACGCTGGAAAAATGAGCCGCTTCCTGAGGCTTATCCACAGTTTAAGCTAAAAGGTGTTTTAGGTTCTTTAGGGAAAAAAGCCGGCTTTGGCTTAGTGGCTGATCGTCCACTTGTTGGTCGGGTGCCAAGACTCCTGAAATCTGGACTCCTTTGGATGTACAAGCATCACAACGGCTAAAATCTTGTGAATTTTTTCTCAAAGCTCCTTCGTGACGAGGGAGCTTTTTTCTATGAAACGGCATGTGCCGATGAGTTGGTCCATTTGATCGGAGCAAGGGCAAGAATGCAGTCTTTACGAAAGGTTCTCATCGTCTTCTTCGATAAACAATACGCTTGGATAAGCTGATCCGTTTGACGGTGTACAATGATTTTTCTCTTCGTGCACTCTCCATTTTTCTTCATATAAATCATCTCAATCGGTACTTGCTGATGAAGAGATTGTTTCAGTAAATAATTCATGATGCTCACGCTCCTTTCATTTCATTATAAACGAACAAGCGTTCTTTTTCAACGCAAAAAGGAACGTTTGTTCGTTTTATACCACAAAAAAAGAACAGCTTATTCACTGTTCTCCTTGTACCCGTATTTCTCCATTTCTTGATAAATGTCTTTTAATTTCGGATTGCCCTCTCCAACGATTTGATCCTCTACTAAGACAAGTGGATAAAAAAATTCATCATCAAGAATTCGTTCAGACAATTCCTTTTGTTGTTCGTTTTCTGGCGGGTGCTCAATATCAATATATGTGATGCGAAATGGCTGATTCGGATATTTTCGTTTTAATGCTGCATCTAACCATTCAAATGTATCTTTTGAAGAAGGCAGATTCACGCAGCTAGCGCACAGTACATCTCTTCCATATACATAAAGATCGACAGTTTTGTTCATTTGACAAGCCCCCTATTCTTTCTTCATTTTAGCTGAATTTTCTGGATGAAAAAAGTCAAAATCACTTTTTGTTTCAAGATGAGATTGTGCTATAATGAGAAGGAAACTTTGAAACCAATCAATAGATTTTTATCGTCCAGATGAATATAATGGTGATATGTTGTGAAAGGAGCGATTATATCTAATGACTGAAGTCGAAATGAAAGACCAAGTACAGGAAGTACTGGACAAACTTCGTCCATTTCTATTACGTGATGGTGGAGACTGTGAGCTTGTAGACATTGAAGATGGCATTGTGAAATTACGTCTTCTTGGTGCATGCGGCAGCTGCCCAAGTTCAACCATTACATTGAAAGCCGGTATTGAGCGCGCATTATTAGAAGAAGTGCCTGGCGTTGTAGAAGTTGAACAGGTTTTCTAATTCATATATGACATGAAAACGACCCGATTAGGGTCGTTTTTTTCATGATTGACAAAGGCTTTAGCCCTTTGTCTTCTTTTCAGCGTGATAAGAAAAGGACGAGTACTGGCGCGGAGCGAATTTTCTATTCGTGAGCACCAGCACGCAGGACTGACACCGAATGCGAGGGTTTGTCAGCACGCTGAAGGGTCGTTTTTGATTACGCTAGCTTTTCTCTAAACCATTTCTTTATAAAGGTCAATCTTTGAATGCGCTGCCCCGGGTGTCCGCTTCTGGACAAATCATGAGATGCCTTCGGGAATTTGACCAATCTTGTGTCTTTCCCAAGCTCCTTCAATGCCACAAAAAGCTGTTCTGCTTGATCAACTGGGCAGCGATAATCTTCATCGCTGTGCAGGATGAGCAGCGGCGTGTTCATCTGCTTCACATATTTTAGCGGCGAACGATCCCATAGCTTATCGACAGAATCATAAATATCCCCATCAATCTGCCACCTTGTAAAGAAATAACCGATATCACTGATGCCATAAAAGCTAATCCAGTTTGAAATGGAGCGCTGTGTGACAGCTGCACGGAAGCGGTCGGTCTGACCGACAATCCAGTTGGTCATAAAACCGCCATAGCTCCCGCCAGTCACGCCGAGTCTTGTTTCATCAAGGAAATCATAGGCTTTGAGCACATGATCAACAGCCTGCATGACATCATCATAATCAACGTCACCATAACTTCCTCTCACACGGTCGGTAAACATCTGTCCGTATCCATGACTTCCGTGCGGATTGATATACACGATGGCATAGCCCTCAGAAGAAAGCATTTGAAATTCATGAAAATACGTATAACCATACATCGCATGCGGTCCGCCATGAACCTCTAGAATAAGCGGATATTTCTCCCCCTCTTCTATCTTGGAAGGCTTCATAAACCAGCCATGCACCTCGTCGCCATCTTTTGACTGAAAAGAAAATGGTTCAGGTTCGGATACGACATACTCCTTTAGAAAATCATGATGCTCAAACGTGATTTGCTTCAGTTCTGTCTCTCCTAATGTCAGCTCATACAGCTCACTTGGTGAAACAGGTGAAAGCCGGCTGAGCAGCAGTTTGGATTCATCTGGATGAAGGCTGAAATTGGTGATATGTTCCGCCTCTAGTCGAACTGGATAGGCTAAACCTTCAATAGAGAAATAATAAATCCCTGTACTGCCTTGATCAGAAACAAGCGTATAAAATCCTTGGCTGTCTTTTGTCCACTGTGGAACTTGATAGGCCTCTCCCATCACGCTATCTCCTGCCATACAGTTTCCAACATACATATCGAGCATTTCTGATAGCTGAACCGCCTTGTCTTCTTTCAGATCATACAGCCATAATGATGGGAAGGTGGCATTTTGGAATTCACGCTCATGTCCAATATACAAAAGACTCTCTCCATTTGGAGAAAAAGATACGGTGGAATAAGCGCCGTTTGCTTGTGTGATCTTTTTTGTCTGACCATCTTCTAATGACAGAAGACACACGTCACTTATGTAAGGTATCTGTGGATTTAATTGAATAAAGGCAAGCCATTTTCCACACGGGGAAACGGTATGATTCATATGATGAACCTGCTCGCTCGTGATAGGCTCTACCTCTCCTGAACGGATATCCACTTTCACGATCTGTGTGACACGCCCATCTAAAAAGCCTCTTCCATCTGCTTTATAGGTCAAATCATCATATACCGCTGGAGCAAATTCATCTTGCTCTTTCTTTTTTTCATCATGAACAGATTCTGGTTGTTTCAATGACACAGCCGCATAAATGAATGCTCCGTCGGGAGAAAAGACAGGGTAAGATACTCCGTATGGAATCTTCGTTAAAGTACGCACGCCGCCTCCTTCGCTCTTTATGAGTGCGAGCTGAGGGACTTCCTTTGGCTTTTGCAAAATAAAAGCAAGCTGCCTGCCGTCCTTTGACCAAACTGGTTGATGATGCTTTCCATCCTCAAATGTCCATTGTGCCAGCTCCTCTGTCTCTTCATCTCGAACCCATAAATGGATATTGTAATCGTCCTTTTTCTCATTCACAGTGACTTTTGTAAAGACTGCCTTTTTTCCATCTGGTGAATAAACCGGATGAGAAACAGAAACAATCTTCGTTAAATCTTCTACCGACATCAATTTCTTCATGAATGTATCTCCCCCTTATATGCATAAAAAATAGTTCGATCCTCTAAATAATAATCCCTGCTTCTTCCCATAAAAACAAGCATAAAAAAAAGAACGTGCAGATTCACAGCACGTTCTCAGATTGCTGAAAAAGGGCTAAAATGATCTTTATTTTAGCTCTTTTTCTTCTTTTCAGCGTGATTGAAAACCCTTGAAGTCTAGGAAGAACGAGCACTGGCGCGGAGCGAATTGAACATTCGTGAGCACCAGCGCGCAGGACTGACAAAGAATGCGAGGGTTTGTCTACACGCTGGGAACGTGCAGATTCACAGCACGTTCTTTACTTGATTAACAGGATGATGCTGCACGACAACACCTTCTACAGGCACCGTCAGCAAATCGACTTCGCAATGCGGGAAGTTTTGGGCAAGCTGTTCTTTCAGTGCTTCTCCCTTTCCTTTTTCCACTAAGGTGAGGATCGTCGGCCCAGCACCGCTCAAAGCTGTTCCATACGCTCCTTTGAGCGAAGCGACATGCTCTACCTTCGACAGCTCTGGAACGAGCATTGTTCGGTACGGCTGATGAAATAAATCCTTATTCATCATTTCTCCAACAAGCGGCCAGTTTTGTGTCATTAAGGCGGCAACAAGTACGTTGCTTACAGCACTCGCACTAACAGCATGCTTATAGGAAAAATCCTCTGGGAGGACATCACGGGCATCCTTTGTGAGCACTTCATAAAAAGGAATCACCACGACGACATCTACATCCACATGCTGCACTTTAACGGCATGGGTTTTGTCTTCTTCATGAAGACCAATCAGTAAACCACCGAATAAAGAGGCACCCGCATTATCTGGATGACCTTCTACCTCACTTGCATAAAAGAGCTTCTGATCATCTGTCATGTTTAATTCAAGAAGCTGATTGGCGAGTTCAATGGCGGCCACGATGGCAGCAGCACTGCTGCCAAGCCCCCGTGCCAATGGAATATCACTCCACACTTTGACATGAACAGGCGGGAGTGTTTTTCCAAAGTCATCTGCGACCTTTTTGGCTGTTTGATAAATCAGGTTGTCGGTGCCTGATGGAATCCCAGACACGACATCTGTTTCTGCTTCAAACAGCCAGCTATCATGGTCATAGACCGATAGCTTTAAATAGCGGCTGAGTGCCATTCCAACTGAATCAAAGCCTGGTCCTAAATTGGCAGTGCTTCCCGGTACTGTGATTGAAAAAAGCATGGAGGCTTCACTCATACGCGTGCGGCCTTTTCTAAGTGTTCAAGAATTTGATCTTCATCTGCATCGAGTGTAACCGGCTTGATTTGTGAAATATCAATAGCCGTATTTGGATCTTTCAGTCCGTTACCTGTTAGTACCGCAACAACTTTACTGCCTGGCTTGATTTCACCAGATTTCACCTGCTTTAACACGCCCGCAATCGATGCACATGAGCCCGGTTCTGCAAACACACCTTCTTCACGTGCAATCAATTGATACGCATGAAGAATTTCCTCATCAGTCACTTCATCAATCTTTCCGTTTGATTCATCTGCGGCTGCCACAGCTTGTTTCCAGCTCGCTGGATTTCCGATACGGATAGCTGTTGCCACTGTTTCTGGCTGCTCAATCACTTCATTTCGAACGATTGCCGCTGCACCTTCTGCTTCAAAACCATGCATGACAGGCAGTCCAGTTCCTTTTTTCTCGTGATATTCCTTGAAGCCTTTCCAGTAGGCTGTGATGTTTCCGGCATTTCCAACAGGAATCGCCAGTACGTCCGGGGCAGAGCCTAGCTGCTCACAGATTTCAAATGCTGCTGTCTTTTGTCCTTCAATTCGATAAGGATTGACCGAGTTAACAAGAGCGATCGGCGCTTTTTCACAGATACTGCGGACGATTTTCAGTGCATCATCAAAGTTGCCGTCAATGGCAATGATCTCTGCACCGTACATGACAGCCTGTGCAAGCTTACCGAAGGCAATTTTCCCGTCTGGAATGATGACAATACATTTCATATCAGCACGGGCTGCATATGCCGCTGCTGCTGCCGAAGTATTCCCTGTTGAAGCGCACATGATTGTATCATTGCCTTCTTCTTTTGCCTTTGCAACGGCCATGACCATTCCTCGATCCTTGAAAGAACCTGTTGGATTCACGCCTTCTGTTTTCACATGAAGCTCGATCCCCAGCTTTTCTGAAAGCTTGGCGAGATGAATCAGCGGTGTATTCCCTTCATTTAATGTTAGTTTAGGTGTAGATTCGTTTACTGGTAAGAATTCTTGAAATTCTTCAATGAGTCCATTCCATTTCATCAGCTTAAACCGTTCCCTTCTACTCGGTACGTGCTCTTCACTTGAACCACCACGTCGAGGTCGTTTAATTTTTGCAGGATATTTGAGAAATCTTCTTCTGAGGTCTGATGTGTAATAATCACAATTTCAGCCAGCTCATCGTGTCCTTTCACAGGAAGCTGAAGGATCTTTTCAAAGCTGATGCCTCTTTCAGAAAAAATAGATGTAATGCGGGAGAATGCCCCGACTTGATCTCTGACATGAATTCTTAAGAATTGCTGAGCAAATACTTCTGATGACGATTTGATCTTCTTCTCAAACTGCGGTGCGATAAATCCGCTTCCGTTCACGCCAAGGCGCATGTTTTTCATTACTGCAACTAAGTCTGATACAACAGCTGTTGCCGTTGGCAGACTTCCTGCTCCAGGTCCGTAAAACATCGTTTCTCCTACAGCACTTCCGTAGACATACACCGCATTAAATTCATTGTTAACGGATGATAATGGATGATGATCAGGAAGTAAGGTTGGCTGAACGCTGACCTCTACTTTCTCTCCGTCCCGCTGAGCAATTCCAATCAGCTTCATTGTATAGCCAAACCGCTTACTGAAATTAATATCCTCATCAGAGATATCAGAAATACCTTTCACCTTGACGTCCTCTAAATCTACATTCATGGAAAAGCCGAGTCTTGCAAGAATCGCCATTTTCCTTGCTGCATCCAGTCCTTCTACATCAGCTGTCGGATCTGCTTCTGCAAAGCCAAGATCCTGTGCTTCTTTTAAGACATCCTCATATGCACTTTTATCGACATTCATTTTCGTTAAAATAAAATTCGTTGTACCGTTCACAATCCCCATCATCTTGGTGATTCGGTCAGAGGCCAATCCTTCCTCCAGCGTACGTAAAATCGGAATTCCTCCGGCAACACTTGCTTCATAATAAAGATCACAGCCATTTTCTTTCGCTACATGTAAAAGCTCCGTACCGTAAAGTGCCATTAAATCTTTATTCGCTGTAATGACATGCTTCTTCTCATTCAACGCATCTATTAAATATTGTTTTGTCTCTTCAATGCCGCCCATCACTTCAATGATGACGTCGACCTCTGGATCTCTAATCACATCGTATACTTCAGTTGTGAAGACCTCTCTTGCGACATCCACATCTCTTTTTTTATCGGGATTGCTCACAAGCACTTTTTGTATTAATACCGGACAGCCGATTTGGTGCATTAATTTATCCTGATGGTCTTGGATAATTTTTACGACACCGCTCCCCACTGTTCCTAATCCTAATAGCCCAACTCGAATTGCCTTCACCTGAAATTCCACCTTTCTCCGTAAATGTCCTCTCTAAAAAGACATTTGTTAACCTTACACAGACATTCAATGTACACACATTATAAAGGGGTATCCTCATTTTGACAAGGTAATAAAATAAGAGATTGTCAGAATGAAACCGCTTAACAGCTATTTATATCAAGATTCTATATTTTCAAAATATTTTTGTCAGAAAAGCTCCCGAACACCGGGAAGCTTTATATTATGAACGAACCGGCGTTTTGGCTGGCTTGTCTTGTAAGACAAGTGCAATATTCTCAGCACATAAACGCATCATCGTTTTTCTCGTTTCGACACTAGCACTTCCAATATGAGGGAGGACTGTGACGTTAGGTAATGTCGTTAATGGATGAGATGGACTGACAGGCTCTTGTCTAAATACATCTAGACCTGCTCCGGCAATTTTTCCTGTCGTGACAGCCTCGTATAAAGCATCCTCATCCACAGTCTGTCCTCTTGATACGTTAATAAAATAAGCAGAGTTCTTCATCAGATCAAATGCTTGTTCATTAAACATGTCTTTTGTTTCCGGGGTTAACGGCGTCAGACAGACGATGAAATCAGACTGTTTGAGCAGTTCCTCAAAATCCGCATATGTCACACCAAGCTGCGCTTCTGCCTCGGGTTTTCTGGAACGATTATGATAAAGGATATTCATATTAAAGCCTTTGGCCCGCTTGGCTAGTGCTGTTCCAATGCTACCCATTCCGACAATCCCGAGCGTTTTGTGATGAACATCCGCACCGGCAAGAAGAAGCGGCCCCCAGCCTGTCCAATTTCCATCCTTAATCCAATCACTCGCCTCAACAATGCGTCTAGCTGACGCCATCAGTAGGGCAAAGGCTAAATCAGCCGTCGATTCTGTTAAGACATCTGGTGTATGACATACGGTGATTTCGCGCTTTTTGGCTGCTTCAACATCAATATTGTCATAGCCAACAGCAAGGTTTGCGACCACCTTGACATTAGGGGCCTTTGATAAAAGGGGCTCATCTATTTGATCTGACAGCATGGTGAGAAGCGCATTCGCTTTAGCAGCCTGTGTTTCTAACTCTTCTCTTGGACACGGCTCATCCTCGCTCGGCCACATCTCAACATGAGCGACTTCTTTTAATGGTGTAAGTGATGCTTCATCAAGCTTTCTTGTGATATAGACATAAGGTTTCGTCAAGAAGAACACTCCTTTAATCGATTTCTTTAAGCATAACGAAAAACGTCTCAAGAGAAAAGAGACGTTTCGTCTGTTCACTGAAACTTCAAATCAGCTGCAGGCTGAATCCAGCCAATAGCCGGAATGGGGCTACCACCGCTTCGCATGGCGCTCATTTCTTGAAAAACCTTTAGAAAGTATTCATAACGATTGGCATCATTTAAAACGTAATCTAACCTCTCTTCATAATATGCTTTTTCATTTTCTCCAGACATGTAGTAGCCCTCTACAATTTCAAAATAATGAAGCGGGAACAGCAGACGGCTGTATAATAAACGCTTTGAAAAGGAGGAAAGAGGTGTCACCTGTTCATATTGCTGAAGAAAGGAAAAGCCCTCTTCAATTAAATCTTCCTTATGCTGCACAAAAGTCTCTCTTAAGTATTCGGCAATATCGCGGGTTGGATGATCAAAGACCCAATCCACAGGTATACGAAGCGGCTGCTCATGCGGCCATGTCATACGTGAAAAGCGCTGATGACAGACAGTGCCTGAGTCACCTTCTTTCGGTTCATCATCGAGCTCAGTATCGACTAAATATTGAATGGCATTCTCCGTTAATCCAAGATAATACGGAAACGATTCAATGAATTTTTGTTCAAACCGTTCCAGCGGTTTTTGATGCATTTGCTGCATCCAAAAGCCTTCAAGCTGATCTAATCGTTTTGCCCATAATTCCTTCCAGGCACCGACACGTTTTGTTTCGGATACTTCATATGGAAAGCCTCTTCCCCTAACATGAAAGGCGGCCAGCTCTGACGCTTGCTGAAACGAGCGGCTTGAGATCGGAGGCGCTGCTTTTAATAAGGCGTACTGCTCCTTCCCATGAGTAAAGGTGGGCTTTTCTTCATTTGTTAATTCAAACACAGCGACGTATGGGTCTCCAGCATTCAGTAAATACTGACTGATATGATACATCTCTGCGAGTTCTTCTTCTCGCAAATGAGACACAGGAACAATAAGAAAGAGAGCCTCCGCCGTTTGAAAGCTCTGATAACTGCCGTATGGCATAAACTGACGAACATCAATACCAAATGTGTGATAAATGGTTTCTTTCATGTTTTCACCTGCGTTCGTATGATCAATCTCTTATCATATCGTAGTCGCAGGTTGAGGGATTTATGAATACTATTTACTATCCGAAGCTTTTTACACGTTGTGGACAAATTAAGAGGATTGGGTGAGGAATACATGCCGCATCATCATGAGATGAACGAAGTAGAAAAAACAGCAAGACGCCGTTTACAAGAACGAGGCGTAACCATTCAAGATATAGCAGACCTTGTCTACTTTTTACAGGAAAAATATCATCCTGGCTTAGACATGACAGAGTGCATCCACAATGTGGAGCGTGTCATCGCAAAACGTGAAGTCCAAAATGCGATTTTAACGGGCGTCGAACTAGACGTACTCGCCGAGCAAAAGAAGCTGACTGAGCCGCTTCAATCAATACTTGAAACGGACGAAAGCCTATATGGCGTTGATGAAATTTTATCCTTTGCTATCGTCAATATTTATGGTTCGATCGGCTTTACGAATTACGGATATATCGATAAAGAAAAACCGGGAATTCTCGGAAAACTCAACGATAAATCCACAGGCGAATGCCACACCTTTTTAGATGACATTGTCGGCGCTATTGCTGCTGCCGCATCAAGCAGGCTGGCACATAGTGCGAGAAATGCGGAATAAAGAAAAAGAGGACGCGCGCGTAACGCTTGTCCTCTTTTTTTATGATAATCGCTCAATCCACTCGGATAATGAATCAATGACATAGGTTGGCTGCTTTTCATACTGCTGAAGCAGCTCTTTTGTTGTCACACCTGTATGGACGAGTAATGTGTCCATGCCTGCATTCATTCCTGCCATAATATCCGTATCATAGTTATCACCCACCATGAGCGTCTCAGACACATCTGTCCCAAGTACACGCATCGCTTGTTCCATAATAATTGATTCTGGCTTTCCGATAAATGTCGGCTGAACTGTTGTTGTCACGGTCAGTACAGATGTTAACGAGCCGTTCCCTGGCAAAAGCCCTCTTTCTGTTGGGATAGCAATATCTCCATTTGTTGAGACAAATTGTGCGCCTTGACGGATGGCAATCGCACCTACTGCTAATTTTTCATATGTAATGCCCCGATCAATTCCAACAACAACAAAATCTGCGTCTTCCTGACCAAACGTCAGCCCTTTTTCTTCAATCGCCTGCTTGATTCCTTCTTCACCGATCACGTAAACTGACGCATCTTTCTTTTGCTCAGCAATATAATTGGCCGTCGCCATACTTGTTGTGAAAACTTGTTCTTCTGTGGCTGGAATATCGAAGGAAACGAGTTTTTCCGCTACCTGCTTTGGCGTGCGTGATGAGTTATTCGTGACAAACAAGTAAGGGATGTTCAACTCATTTAACTTCTGAACAAATTGACCTGCTTCTTCGATCTTTTCTGTTCCTTTATACATTGTCCCGTCTAAATCAATTAAATAGCCTTTGTATTTCATGATGCTCACAACTCCAATGGTTTATTTAAACGCTGATACTGGGCCAAGCTCCTGCTCCAAGTAGGTACGGATGCGGCTTGGAAAGACCTCTAGCGCCAGCTCTACTTCGCTGATCACCTGCAATAAGTCATGATGATCCACTTCCTGATATTGCTGCACAAGTGTTTTGCGGGATGAGACAAGCTTTTTCAGCTGACTGCCCTCACCTTCTGGTACGACCTTTTCATCAACAAGGATATCCATGATGTCATCATAGCTTCCTGGGTCACGCATAATAAAGCCATCAATCATGTCATTTCCAGTATCAAGAATACATTCGACGAGCAAATGAACAATTCGTTCCAGCGCTTTTTTTTCTAGAGGACTTGTCCATGTTTGATGACTCTGCATCAACTCATATTGCTCCTCGAAAAAACGTAATGTCTCTTCAATCTTTTTTCTGTCTACGAAATACATTATGACGCTCCCCTTTGCGTTATTTTCTGATTCGTTTTAAGACAAAATAGGCACAGCCAAAATTACAGTATTCATAAATGTATTCATCGAGTGTGCTGATTTTAGTATCAAATGTGGCCTTTTGGTTTTGGTCATCAAAGAACCCTTTCAGCCTGAGCTGATTATAGCCCCAGTCCCCCACAATATAATCATACTTATTTAAAATATCTGAGTACCTTGCTTTAAACGCTTCTTCATTAAAGCCGTCTTTGATATCTCTTACAAGATCAAAGGTAGCATTCTGAATGACGATCATCTTCTCACCTCTTTTTAAACGATCCATCTTTAATGATAATTCATTGGAAGAACTCCATCAATTGCTAAAGCATGTTTTTTCCGATTTAGCCGAAGCTAAAGGAAAAAGGAGGTCACATTTATGAAGAAACAACTGACAGCCGCGATTCTCCTCAGCATACTTTTAGGCGGGTGCGGCTTTCAATCAGGTATGAACCGGCAAGTGGATGAAGATTCTTCAAGTAAAACCATCCGTCTGTCGGATCGTCATGAAGGAAATAATTCCAACATGCCAGAAGCAGACACAAACAAAGCAGGATATGTTCGTTATCAGCGCCAGCAAGTAACGGATCAGAAAGAAAGAACCCCTGCTTTAAATCGTGAGCATCTTGCCCACGTGATTACAAGTTTAACGGTGCAGCTGCCAAACATCAAAGATGCAGCCACACTTGTGACAGATGAGGATGCACTCATCGTGTATCGAACAGGAAACAAAAACCGTGATGAATCTGCCGATCAAGTAAAGAAAACGGCGGTTTCTGTTCTCCCTCGTTATTATCATGTATACGTCTCTGATAATCCAGAGCACTTTCAATCCATTGCCAATTTTTCACGTCTTCAAACCAATTCACGTGATTTTGACCAGATTTTAACCAAAACAATTCAGCAAATGAAGTACTCCCCTCAAGGTGGAGATATTTCAACGAAAGAAGATGCAAATGGGATGACGAATTCCGACCGTACGATGAGAAGAAACGCCCCTTATGGCCAAAATTAATATGAGAAAAAACGCCAGAGAGCTCTGGCGTTTTCTTTGTTATGCTTGCGCCTGACGCTTTTTAGACGCTTCGTTTACTTGTTCATCTGCATGGTAGGAAGAGCGCACAAGCGGCCCAGCTTCACAGTGGCTAAAGCCTTTTGACATCGCAATTTCCTTCAGCTCTGCAAACTCATCCGGATGATAGTATTTTTGAACTTTCAAATGCTTTTTCGAAGGCTGTAAGTACTGACCAATCGCCATAATATCCACGTTATTGGCAAGAAGATCATCCATGACTTCAATGATTTCTTCCTTCGTTTCACCGAGTCCAATCATAATGCTTGATTTTGTTGGAATGTCAGGCTGCATTTCTTTTGCACGACGCAAGAATTCTAATGAACGATCGTATGTAGCACGCGCACGAACTCTTGGCGTTAATCTGCGCACTGTTTCAATGTTGTGATTTAAAATGTCAGGACGAGTGTCCATTAACGTCTTCAAGTTATCATAATTACCGCCCATGTCTGAAGGGAGAACTTCAATTGTCGTGAATGGGCTTTTTCTTCTAATCGCACGAACGGTTTCAGCGAACACACCTGCTCCGCCATCCTTTTGATCATCCCTTGCAACCGCTGTGATGACAGCATGCTTTAAGTTCATTAATGCTACTGAATCTGCCACGCGTTCTGGCTCTTGCAGGTCAAGCTCAGTTGGAAGTCCAGTTTTCACCGCACAGAAACGGCATGCGCGCGTACAAACAGATCCAAGGATCATAAATGTAGCGGTTCTTCTCACTGCCCAGCATTCATGAATATTCGGACATTTTGCTTCCTCACAAACGGTATGCAGGTTGTTTTCCCGCATCATTTTCTTCAAACCGGTATAGTTTTCATTCGTATTCAGCTTAATTTTAAGCCAGTCCGGTTTTCTTACGTGCTCTTCCTTCTTTGCCAATTCCATCATCTCCATATGAATTCGTTAAAGGTGCATCTACAAAAATCTTCCTGCTATATACGATGGATGCAGCCAAGAAGCTGCAAAAAATTGAATCTTCGGCCTAAAGCCTTTTCTTTAGACACTTTAACATAGTACAGATTGAACAACAAGGGAATGAGCTGCAAAAATACCCAAAAGCCTCCTAAAAAAACCGAAGAAAATTACTAACATTTTCTTCTTATGAAATAGAGTGATCTAACCACACTAAACGGTAGAAGACGATGCTCGATGAAAGGAGATGGACGTTTGTGAAAGTGGTTTTAGCCATCATGATTGCTCTTTCAATGCTCCCTTTACCTGTTCATGCAGAAGGGACCGGCAAACAGCCAGATGAATTGAAGCAGAGAATGGCCCTATATGAAAAAGTCTCCATCACAACACAGGTTCCATGGTATGTACTTGCTGCAGTTGATCAGTATGAACACAATATTCGAAAAAGCAGAAGAGATTTACCGAAACAAAAAGGCGTCATTGGCATCTACATTCCCCGGGAAATGTGGATTGGACCAGAAAACCCGAATAAACAGGATACCTCTCCTTTAAGCATTAAAGTGTTTGATGGAATTGGGCTTGATGGGAATGGGGATGGCAAAGCAAGCAGCGATGACGATGAGGATGTATTATTCACGTTTGCTCAATACTTGCTTCACTACGGCAGCAGCATTGATCAATTAAAAATTGGCTTATGGGACTATTATGGACGTGATCAAACCGTTGGAATCATTTCATCTTTTATGAAGCTATATAAGCACTACGGCCATCTTGATCTTGGAAAGCATGCTTTTCCTCTACCAGTTGGAGCTGACTACAGCTACCGAAGTACATGGGGAGATGCGAGAGGATTTGGAGGAAGAAGAATTCATGAGGGAACCGATTTATTTGCCCATTATGGACTTCCCGTTCGTGCGACATCGTATGGCGTGATTGAAATGAAAGGCTGGAACCGCTTTGGCGGCTGGCGGATAGGCATTCGAGATATTCATAATCATTATCATTACTTCGCTCACTTAAATGGCTTTGCGAAAGGACTTAAGACAGGTCAAATAGTTGAACCAGGTCAGGTGATTGGATCTGTCGGAAGCTCCGGTTACGGCCCTCCAGGCACCGCAGGAAAATTTCCGCCGCATCTTCACTATGGCATGTACAAAGACAACGGCAGAACGGAATGGTCATTTGACCCATACCCTCATTTGAGGGCGTGGGAAAGAGCTGAACGGAAACGAAAATCGTAAAAAAACAGCCCAATCATTGTTGGGCTGTTATTCCTTTTTCTCCTTTTTCTCTGGGAGAACAATTGGTGGAGCACCTGAGTTTGTTCCGCTGCCATTATAATAATCTGGTACGTCTCCTTGAACGGCTTGTATGGAGACAGGAACAGAGTTTTTGACTACGATTGTTTCAGAAGCAAATGGGATAATGACTCTTACCTTAACCTCGATCAGAACACTAATATCAATCAACGCATTGTTGATGCCATAAGGCTTAATGTTTTTCTCAACGTCCGTGTGCGGATCACCAATCACACTAAAGCGTACAGGTACTTTTGGTCCGAGGTTGGCGATGAGTGCATTTCCGGATGCCTGACCGAGCGGAATGTTATATATAATGCCGTCATGTCCATCTGTTTGATCCTTTAACGCTTCTTTTGCCTCTTTTTGAAAGTTCCCCTTTTCAATGTCCTCTAAATTTTTCTGAAGATGACGTGATAGGTCAGCCATGGCTTTCGATGTTGCTTGCGCATTAAAATCGATGGTCGTCACTTTTCCGTTCTCACTTGTATTCATGACCACCATATCCTTCATATTCTCCTGATCGTCTGCAAAGTCTTGCACTGAATATTGTATGAGGTGATTGGCGATGCGCTCTGTTTCTAGTTCAGCAATGTGAATAAGGGTTGGTTTAATGGATCGGTTGATAAAAAACAAACTAATCACGGTTGAGAGCACAAAGAATACGATGGCAAGCAGCATGACGTAACGAAATGGCAAAGGGCCCTTTTTGTAGGGGCGATAACGGCGGTTCATTCTCAATAAAAAATCCCCCCTTCTCCATTACATGTGTATGCAGACAGGCGGGGGGATAGGAATCATCTCTCTATTTTATTTCACCATTTTTAATAATGCATCTCTTCCAATTGTTCCAGCTGAGATGCCTAGCGCTTCTGCGGCGTATGTCACAGATTCTAAAGGAGCATCGAGCAATTGCTCAATGGTTCTTACACCAACTGCTCTTCCTGCAATAATTCCTCTATCTGCAAGCTTTTCATTCAAGAGCCCGACATCAAGTGCACCGCACATGATATACCCGTGTTCATTTGTTACTGCCATGAAATTTGTCTTCGGCAGTTTGACGGTGACCGCTGTAAAGGAATGGCCATCAATTGTAATAGGTGTTAAATTCACCAAATCCCTTCACTCCTCTCATCACAATCTATGTGAAAAGAGGGCGCGTGTTGTTAGGCTGAAGCGGATTTCATGTGGCTTCCTTCAAGCGCCATGTCAGAACATCACGTAAAAATTCAGGCATGAAATATTCAATGTGTTCGTGATCACGGATATGCGGAAAAAGAGAGCCTAATGTATACATATCGACTGTGCCAACTGTATAGGAGGCGTCTTTTTTGATCAATTGACCATGTACAAAGACATCCTTCACCCGTTTGGCCTCGCCTTTTTCTAACGTATAGCTGAGTCCGCTATATAGCATTTTCCCCATCAGCTCACCTCTAAAGCCGAAGCCTTTAATGCGCAGCTGTTCCATTTTTTCTTCACAGCCCCGCCGAACCGTTTCGATGAGCTGTTGACCGGTAAGCGTCACCCGAATGGGATTAATAGGATGCGGACATATCCGGTGGATTTCTTCTCTTGTGACGATCCCTGCCTCTAATGAATCAAGCACCATACCTGCATTCATCATGCCAATATCTGCTCCGCACCAATCTTTAATGGCATCTGTTAAGAGCTGCGGAAGCGGAGATTCGTCGAACCACTTCGTTTCTAGCTTCGACTCAATTGTTGTGACTTTTTCCTGCATGAGTGCTTTCGCTCTTCTTTCTGCCTGCTGTAAGGTGGTGATGGCTTCATCTGATTCACTGATGAGCTGATCCACTGACTGCACTGTCGCCTTTTTCTCTATCAGCTCTTTGCGTGCTGTATCGATTGTCAACTCGACGCAGCCAATATAATGCCCATACTTTTCAGCGCATGCAAGAAGCACCCCATTGTCCATTTCACCCTGTTCTAACAGATGATGCGTGTGCGAGCCTAGGATGATGTCGATTTCAGGGAAGTCACGGGCGACCTCTCGATCGTGGATAATACCGAGATGGGATAAGAGCACAATGACATCTGCCTGTCCCTTCACTTCCTGCAACATGTCCCGTATGCTGTCAAACGGATCAGTAATGTTCCAGCCCAGCTTTTCATAAACAGGTGTATACGCAATGGTCACGCCTAAGAGACATATTCTCAGACCGTTTTCCAATGTGATCATATGATAGGGCTTTGCCCATAATGGCCTTTTGCCTTTCTCAAATAGATTAGACAGGACCACAGGAAATTGTGCATTCTCATACAAGTGATCAAGCTGATCATGAGGCAATGTAATACCTTCATTATTCCCGATCGTGACTCCATCATAGCCAAGCTGATTGAGGAGCTTGACGTTTACCTTTCCATAATCAGCTTCGGATACGAGGTTTACTCGATCCATATGGTCGCCAATATCAAACAAGAGCATCTGATCGTGAACTTGACGCTTTTCTTCAATATAAGCTGCAATTTTTGGCCAGTTCTCAAAGTGGCTGTGCAAGTCGTTTGTATGATATAACCATAGCTTCTGCAGCATGTTGATCTCTCCCTCAAGTTGTCACTGACCGTCTCATTCAGGTTGAAAGCTTCAGTCAGCTCTCGGTTAACTAAATAAATCTAACTGCTTCGGAGATAGGCTTGAATACGTGATATCCAGCAAATCAATCATCTGCTGTCCATTTGCTGCTGCATCTCCGCCGGAGTTATTATTAAACACGACATAGACATCTTTCGATTGCTGATGCAGGATGTCGAGATTCTTTTTCCACTCTTTTAATTCAGCTTCATTATATAAATATAAGTATCTCACTTCACGCCAATTCTCATGGTCTGCCGGGTGAAGCCAGCCCTGTTTATTCCTTCCGTGAAATCGGACCAATGTTTTATCACGGTGTGTAGCTTGTATGACTGGCGGAATGGAGCCTTCTCCGACTTGCGGTTCATCACAGACGGAATGAATCCATCCTTCCTTTTCCATAAAGGACAAAGTCTGCTCATAAAATTCCTCTGAAAACCATGTACGGTTTCTGAATTCGAGAGCACAAGGAATAGCACCCATCTTTTCCTTACACCATCTTAAATAGTGGACGTGCTCTTTTTTGCAATCAAACCAAGGTGGAAATTGAAAGAGCACCATGGCGAGTTTTCCTTCACGAATGAGCGGAGTCAGCGAAAGAATAAATGCATCAAACATGTCCTCCTTCGAAGCAAACGGAATCTCGCCCCTTTGATGTCCAGTCATCCCTTGGTATGCTTTTACAACAAATTGAAAGTCATCTGGCGTATCCTTTATCCACTTTTCATGATTACGCTCAGGCTGAACCGCATAAAAGCTGGCATCCAGTTCCACAATCGGAAACGTTGATGCGTAGTGAAACAGCTTTTGCGCGCTGCCGATTTTCGGCGGATAAAGACTGTCATGATCTCCCCAGCCAGTTAATCCGATATAAATCATGTTTCTCACCTCTTGCCACTTTCATATATAGACGGCTTCCTCACATCAAAGCCTTTGTCATTTGTGATCCCCATATTTCTGAAAGAAATTCTTCTGTTTACAACATATCATATTTGCTCGTAATTCTGAATGAAGATGACTGGCGGCACGTGATTTTGTCCTGTCGCTCTGTTTGTTTGTCATATTAATTAACAACTTTCTATCTAAAATGATTTTAGCTGATAACATAAAATGCATATCAGAGATGTTGACAGCAATTGTCCATTTTTTTATTCATCTTCACCAATAAAGGAGATTGAGTGGATATGAACATAGACGATAACCAGTTCGACATATTACAAAAAATCGCCAGAAATATTCACAAGCCTGTCTATTTGTTTAACCAGTATGGACGTATACTGTATACCTCGCACTCCATGATGACGAGCCCAGAATGGATGCACATTCTCCCCTTTTTTCGAAGCAGGACAACTCATTCTTTTTCGATGATACATGCTAAACAAACCTTTTCCATCTTTCCGATTGATTTAAACGAACAAACATGTGATTACCTGGTTATCCTTTCTTTCATTCACCCGCAGAATAAAGCATTGCATGGGATGATTGCAAAAGCAGTGAACGAAATGTCGATTGCTCGTATGAGACAATATGCCGCCCTGCAAATGGCCAAGCGTGCTAGAAATGAAGGTTTTCGCAGATGGATAGAGAGGGCATCGTCTTCCCAGCAAGATCATTTACATTTCGCTCAATCGTTTGGATTAAGTGCCGAATGCCGCTATCTATGTATGATCTGTCAGCTTGACCAGCGTAGTGATACCACATGTTTTATGGAGCAGCAAATGGTTTTAGATGATGTGATTGATCTGCTCGAAAGTGCACTTCTAAGCTGCCCATTGCCTGCCTTTCTGTTTGTCAAAGGTGATATGGGTGTTGTATTGATGGAGGAGACTGGCAGTTGGCCGGAGGTTAGCGGCAGCCTCAGCTCTTTTTTAAAACAGTTGCAGCTGCTTGTTAAACTGCAATTGAATCACACCATTTCTTTTGGGGTGAGTTTGACCGCCTGCCTAATCCACCATCTGTCTGAGGGCTACAATGAAGCATTAGAGGCTCTTCAAACCGGACATCTCTCATCGCGAACTGATTATATTCAATTTTATCAGGCGAAGGATGTACCAGATTTACTAAGGCTCATTCCAAGAAAGGATATGATCACGTTTCACCAGCTGCACCTACACCCGTTATCTGAACCATCACAAGTCGATCAAAGTCTTCTTCACACCTTGTCTGTCTATTTAGAAACCCATTGCCACATTTCAGAAACAGCTAAACGATTGTCTATTCATCGCAACACGGTCATTTATCGCCTTGAGAAGTGTGAAGAATTGCTTCGAATCAGCTTAAAAGATCCTGACGCAACATTGCGGCTGCGCTTAGCCTTCCGTATTCAAAGGTTTCTCTCATCCCATCCTGATTGAATTTTTTCTTCCGAAGCTTCATATAGTTTGGAAGAGAAAAATGAGTCTCGAGGAGGGATGACAAATGGATGATGAGCTCCGTCACATCCCGCAGCCCATTCGAAAGGATGGCGCGGGTGCCACCGACTTAGGCCCGCGTGATGTCCTTCGAGATATAGAGAACCCAGATATGCTCGTTCCCCCTAAAACCGATGCCGGAACAATTCCTAATTTAAAATTTTCATTTTCTGATACACACATGCATTTGAATCACGGCGGCTGGTCGAGGGAAATTACGAAGCGGGAGCTGCCTGTTTCAACAACGATTGCAGGTGTCAACATGCGGCTCACACGCGGAGGTGTTCGTGAGCTTCATTGGCATAAACAGGCGGAATGGGCGTATATGCTTTTAGGCAAAGCCCGCATCACATCTGTAGATGCAGAAGGGCGAAATATGATCGCTGATATAGAAGAAGGCGATTTGTGGTATTTTCCACCTGGTATCCCGCACTCCATTCAAGGACTTGAAGATGGATGTGAGTTCCTTCTTGTATTTGATGATGGCGATTTTTCTGAATTTGATACATTCACGATCACAGACTGGTTTGCCCATACACCAAAAGAGATTCTACCCGCCAATTTTGGTGTTCCTAAGAAATTGTTTGACCGTATTCCGAATAAGCAGCGCTATATGTTTCAAGGCTCACCGCCGGCATCTTTAGAAAGCCAAATGGTATCTGATCCATACGGGAGCATTAAGCCGCCATTTACGCACCAGCTTCTTCGTCAAAAGCCGCTAACGACCTCAGGCGGAACCGTCCGAATTGTCGACTCACAGAATTTCCCGATTTCAAAAACGATTGCCGCTGCACTTGTCGAAGTAAAACCTGGCGGCATGAGAGAAATGCACTGGCACCCTAATAATGATGAGTGGCAATACTATTTAACCGGCACGGCCAAAATGACGGTCTTTGGAGCAGGAGGTACTGCCCGCACCTTTAATTACAGAGCAGGTGATGTTGGATATGTTCCTTTTGGTATGGGGCATTACATCCAAAATATGGGCCAAACGAGCCTTTGGTTTTTAGAAATTTTTAAAAGTGACCGGTTTGCAGATATTTCGTTGAATCAGTGGATGGCCTTAACCCCGCCTCAATTAGTGAAAGAGCATTTACACGTAGATGATGCAATGATTCGTGCGCTTCATAAAGAAAAATCACCTGTCGTGAAATATAAGAGATGATGCGATTTTATTGATAAAAAACCGATCATTTTTTAGATGATCGGTTTTATCATGGTTAACTCTTATCGATACCAAGCTTTTGCTAAATTGTTTTTAAAGTTACTGTCCTTGAATGGTACGTTGGCACTACCAAAGTCTGTTGTATTCAATGCATGTCTTGCTGCCGGCGTTAGATCATCCCAGCCAATTAAAGGCTGCATCCCTTTACCGCTCACATTGCCGCTTACATCCAGCTCGTGGTTCAATGGCCAATTGCTATCATAACCAACCAAAGGATTTGTTCCTAAAATACTTGCGGCACTCGGTGCTGCTTTCTTATATTGCCCATGACCTGAGTAAGCAATCGATTGAACACGCGGGTTGGCTACAGCTGGGTTGTCAATCCAAACGACAATGGATTCCCAGTCATGACGATGACCAAAGCCCGGTGAAGGATTATCTTTTGGGAAATACCAAGCATACATAATTGCCCAGCTGCCATTGTACCAATCTGAACGTGAATATACTTGACCGATATTACTGCTGCATCCACCATTATGTGAACCGCTCGTTTTTAACCCTCTGCTTGTGTTTCCAGCAGCATCTACAGCTGGGAATGGTACACATCCATGCCATACTTTCAAATAAGGCTGAAATTTTTTCGCTGCTTTTTGTGTAACAGTTGTTGGATTGACTTCTCTAAAACCAACTACCTTGTCATGATCAATTTCTGCTGCATGAACTGCTGATGGCACTGCTGTACTAAACATGGTGACGATAAAAAATATAATGGCAAACATAAACTTCTTCATTTTCTATCCCCTTTTCTCTTGATTATCTCAGTTACCTCATGCTGTCGAGATTGATGTTACCATTGTGGAAAAAGCCAATCAATCACTTTTTACACAAAATGTATATTTTAGTATTTTATTAACAAGTTTTTATTAATCTCAAAGACCTAAATTTATGGATTTCATCTCAGTAAAAGGTGTAAATATTGATAAACTATACTATTCATTTAGATAAAATATAAAACATATACTATTTCTAATTGGAATTTTTCTAGATGTATTTCATTCAATAAAAAAAGATTGTAGATCAACTACAATCTTCCTTGCGCTGCATGAGCATGCTGCACTTTTTTCCCCCACACGATGGATGCAGCGAAACTGACGCAAAGCACCAGTGTTCCAAACATAAAAGGAAACTCAATATTCACATCAAATAATATACCAGCAAGACTCGGTCCGACGATATTGGCAAGGCTCATAAAGGATGTATTGAGGCCTCCTGCTATCCCTTGCTGATTGCCTGCCATCTTGGACAGCAATGTATTGAGGGCTGGACGGACAAATGACGTAGCCGATAAAAATAAAATCGAACCCGTAAAAATGAACCAAAAGGACGGCGCAAATCGGCAGGCGATCAGCATGAAAGCCGCTCCTAACAGCGCATAACGGACGACTCTCATCTCCCCAAATCGTTTCACACAGGCATTCACTAACGCACCTTGGACAAGCACCCCTGTAAGACCCGCAACCGTAATCACAAACGCAATATCCTTCGGTGAAAATCCGTGTTTTTGGTCTACATATAAGCCGAAAATCGATTCAAAGTGAATGATCCCGAAATTGAGGACAAAGGCCAATATAAACAAAAAGCCGTACGATGTCTTTAGAGCTTGGATCATTTGTACAAAAGGATTGAAATGAATGTCCTTGTTGAGCCGCGCCTCTTCCTGCTTTTCCTTTGTTAATGTTTCAGGTAAGAATAGGATGGATAACAAAGTAGAAAGGGCGGCAAAGGAACCGGCAATGAGAAATGGAAAAGCGATCCCGTACTCAACCAAATAGCCGCCTACGCCCGGCCCAATGACAAAACCTAGTGTCATCGCTGCACTGAATAGACCCATTCCTTTCCCTCGGTCCTTTTCACTTGTGATATCAGCGATGTATGCAAACATGGCCGGCATGAGCAAAGCCCCGGCAGCACCGCCTAAAAAGCGAGACACAAACAGCATCCAAAGCTGATCAGCAAAAGCAAAAATAAACTGAGCAATCGTAAAGCCGGCAATCCCGGCAATGATCAATTTTCTTCGTCCAAATCGATCGGTCAGTGCGCCGGCGATCGGCGATAACGCAAATTGTGTGAGGCCTGTTGCAGCGACAAGAAAACCGAGTGTTTTTCCTGTTGCGCCAAAGGCTTCGATGTAACTCGGCATAACAGGTACAATGAGGCCAAAGCCAAGCATGGCAATAAAAATATTGAGCATCAAAATGTATAATCTGCCCATCTTCTTCATACAAAAAACCTCTTTCTGCAAAATAAATGAAAATGATGACAAAAAGGATGAGAACTTCTCCAGTATAGCGATAACCTTATCTATAAGTCTAGTTTTTCAAAAATTAGCGTTCTTTTCCAAATAAAAAATACCCGCCAGTGGCGAGTATGATATATCTATTCAGCTTGTTCATAGTTAGAAAGAGCCGCCTGAAGCCCTGCTCCGCAATGGATAGACGCACCGTGTTTGATGAGGATCGCTTCCAGACCCGCTAACACAAACAGCACATTTTCCTTTCGGCAGCTGTAGCCCATTGCCCCAATTCTCCATATACGGCCGGCAAGCGGTCCAAAGGAGCTTGCAATCTCAATTCCAAAATGATGGAGCAGGTCGAAACGGACCGCTTCTCCGTCAATACCCTTTGGAATGACAACACAGGTCACAACCGGCATTTTACAATCTGGATCACCAAACAATTCAAGCCCCATCGCTTCAAGACCTTTCATCAAGGCTTTTTCATGATACGCGTGTCTTTGAAAACGTTCAGACAGCCCTTCTTCCAGCACAAGACGAACCCCTTCTCGCAGTGCATAGAGCATCGTTGTCGCTTCTGTATGATGATTTAATCTTCTTGGGCTCCAATAATCCTGAAGCTGGCTTAAATCAAAATAATTGCTTTTGATTGGAGAAATATCGATCTGTTTTTGTAATTCATCCTGTGTCGCAATCCCTTTTTCTACTTTCTTCCTCGATTCAATGACAGCTGCGAGACGGTCATTATATGTAATAGGTGACATGCCTGATGGAACAGATAAACATTTCTGCGTGCCGCCAATCGCCGCATCAATTTTCCATTCGTCCACTTTTACCTCGACACCGCCAATGGTCGCCACAGCGTCTACAATGAACAGCACATCAAGAGCCCGGCATGCTTCACCAATTTGCTTGAGCGGCTGCAATCGTCCGGTGGATGTTTCACCATGAACCATGGCAACGATTTTAGGCTTGACCTGCTTTATTTCTTGGATGATGTCGGCAGGATCAAAAACCGTCCCCCATTCACATTCCATTGTATGTACTTCAGCACCGTAGCGCTGTCCTATTTCAATGAGCAGGTGACCGAAGCGGCCAAAGACAGGCACAAGCATTGAATCTCCCGGCTCAATCACACTGGCGAGCACAGCTTCAAGCCCTGAACGGGACGTACCGTCAATTGGATAAGCCCATTTGTTTTCTGTTTGAAAAAGTGACCGCAATAAGGTCATTGTTTCGTTCATTATGTGTGTAAATGCTGGATCAAATTGACCAAGAATAGGGGTGCTCATCACACGGAGCACTCTCGGATCTACTTCTACGGGCCCCGGTGTCATTATCGTTCTTGAAGGTGTTTGCAGTTCTTTCACGTTATCCATCCTCTCCCTTGCTGTCCATCCTTATAAGCCCACTTATACAGGAATGCTCTTAAAATAGCAATCTCTTTTCCTACGAACTCATTACATAAAATTTACGATAAATCCATTTATTTCTTCATGACAATATGATAGAAATAAAGAGAATACATTCCCTATCAAGGAGGAAATCGAATGAAAAGAACTTTATTTGGAACTGTGGCCGCCGGAATCATGATATTCGGCACATTCGCCGCCCCGCTGCCTCCAGCTGCAAACGCTCAAGGTTTCAATCTGAATGAACCTAGTCAAACGATCACCTTTTCCCCGTTACAGCTTCAAAACGAAACATCTGCACAACAAACGCAAACTGCCGCCACAAGTCAAATCGATTCCTATTACCAATCTGCTGCTGGCAAATCAGGACCCGCTCTTAAAAAGGCTTTACACGATATCATTGATGATCATACGCAGCTATCCTACAGCCAGGTTTGGGATGCATTAAAGAAAACAGATGAAGACCCCAATAACTCTAACAATGTGCTGCTGCTTTATAGTGGTGCCTCCCGCTCAAAGCAAGCGAATGGTGGAAATGTCGGCCAGTGGAACAGAGAGCATGTCTGGGCAAAGTCTCATGGCAATTTTGGGACAAGTCAGGGGCCTGGGACAGATCTCCACCACCTTCGTGCGACAGATGTGCAAACGAACAGCACACGTGGAAATTTAGATTTTGATACAGGCGGTAATGAATACAAAGGGGCGCCGGGCAATTTCTACGATAGCGACTCATTCGAACCTCACAGCCGGGTCAAAGGAGATGTTGCGAGAATGCTCTTTTATATGGCGGTTCGCTACGAGGGTGATGACCGCTTTCCAGATTTAGAATTAAACGACAAAGTGAATAATGGAAGCTCGCCTCTTCACGGCAAAATGTCTGTGCTTCTCAAATGGCACAAGCAGGACCCAGTCGATCAAATCGAACGGAACCGCAATGAGATCATATATCAAACGTATCAGCACAACCGCAATCCTTTTATTGATCATCCTGAATGGGCAAGTGAGATTTGGGAATAAAAAAAGGCACTGCTATAAACAAGCAGTGCCTTTCTTTTGTTCAAGAGGACAAACAAGACAATAATCAAGACTCTCTGATTTTTTCTCAAGCTTATAATACATACAGCAGGTTTTCCGGTTGGATGTTTCAAGTAAGCTGTCGTCTAGGTTTAAACTGTGCTGAAATGGATTTTGCTGAGCTCCAAATACATCCCCAGCCGCCTGCTTCAGATACAGATAATCCTCCCGCACACGCTGCTTCACCGCAGGTTCTTCCGCTTCCCGCATCATGCTTCGATAAAGAGAGTTGATTCGAACCGCTACATTTTCCCATAAAATACGAGAAGAGAGTTTTGATGTGCGGTTCAGCACGTCTAAAAGAGGTGTGACACACTCCGTAAACAGTGCACGTACGACCTTCTCTCTCCATTCATGCCGATCTCCTTCTAGTGGAACAAACGAACACGCTGCCTCATCAATTTCAATTTTCCGATCCTCTCTAAATGCACATGCTGCTGGTGAAAACTGATAGACACCGTCATACAGCGTCATCAAATAAAGAGAGGAACTGACGGCTAAATAGGCATACCGCTTTGAAAACATAGAAGCTGCTACCGCAAGATTGGGTGCATGCATCGCTTCCTTTTCAGCTTCTAATAAACGTATGACGGCTGCTTCTGAAAAAAGCGCAGCAAGTGTGCGATCAGATGTCATTGGTCCATTTGTGATGTGTACCCCGAAATCAAGTAATTCTCTCTCAACCCACTCTGGCCTCATATCAAAACCCCTATCTTTCGTTTATCGATTTCGCTGTTGATATAACAAATAAATAAAGAATGGTGCACCAATTGCCGCCGTAAAAACACCTGCTGGGACATCTAACGGTAGAAATGCGGTTCTAGCCACAAGATCAGCCAGCATCACGAGAATACTTCCAACAAGCGCAGATGCTGGGACAAGTGCTATGAATGAACGTCCAATGATCATCCGTGCGACGTGCGGCGCCATGAGTCCAACAAATTCAATGCCGCCTGCAAATGCGACTGCAACACCAGCCAATGTCACACTCATCAGGAGAAAGAATAATCGTTTCGCCTGCACTTTTACCCCGAGACCTGTTGCAAGATCATCTCCAAGTTCTTTTACATTCATCGTTCTTGCTAACACCATGACAATCGGTAAAATAATCATCACCCAAGGAAGCATCGCAGTGACATCTTTCATCGTAGAACCATATAAGCTGCCCGTCAGCCAAATATATGACTTAGTCGTTGTCATCGTATCACTAAGAACAAGCGTAAACGTCACACACGCCTTCATAATGGCAGAAATTCCTATTCCCATTAGGACAAGTGTGATCGGTTTGACCCCTTTTTTCCATGACAGCAAATAGATCAGGCACGATACCGCAAAAGCACCTGCAATCGCCCATAAGGATTGATAAGCAATAGGCACAGTACCCATCCAAAAGACGATGAACATAATCGCACCAAACGAAGCACCACTCGTAATCCCAATGATGTCAGGCGATGCAAGCGGGTTGCGAATCAATCCTTGCAAAATAAGCCCTGATACCGCAAGCGAGGCTCCGACTAAGACAGCCAGCAGCGTTCGTGGAATCCTCAGCGTATTTAACACAAAGGAATTTCCCTCTCCCTGACCGATTAAATGAAGCAGCACATCCACCGGCTGAATGAACCGGCTCCCCATACTGAGACTGCAGAATAAATAAACCAAAGGCAATGGCCGTCAATAAAAGTAAAATCAAAAACGTCCGCTTTGAAAATTGAAATGAAATGCGCCCGCCTTTAGAACGCACTGTATATGTTTTAGCCACCTGTCTTCAACCCCTTGCGCACGAGATAAACAAATAGAGGCGCTCCTGCTACCGCCGTCATGACACCAATCGGCACTTCCTGCGGCATGATCAGAAAACGAGCCGCTAGATCCGCGGCAAGTAAAAGCGACGCCCCCACAACGGCACAATACGGCAGTACCCAGCGGTGGTCAGGTCCGACAAGCTTTTTCACAATATGCGGCACAAGAAAACCAACAAAACCAATTGAACCGGCAACAGCGACCGAACCACCTGCTAAAAAGACGACGAGTACACCCATCGTTATTTTCAGCAGCAGTGTACGCTGGCCAAGTCCTTTGGCAATATCATCTCCTGACAAAAGAACATTAATAGAACGTCCTAGAAGCAGCGCCACAATCGTCGCACCGAGAATATAAGGTAACACAGGGATTAACATATCAATGCTTCTTCCAGACACTGAACCAGCCATCCAGAACAAAATACTTTGAATCGACTGTTCATTCACGATTAAAAGACCTTGTGTAAAAGACGCAAACAGTGCAGATATCGCCGCACCTGCAAGGACAATTTTGACCGGCGTCAATCCATCTCTTCCAATGGAACCCAATAGAAAAACGAGCATCCCTGCAATCGCTGCGCCTAGAAAGGCTGTCCACATATAGCCTGTTAACGACTCTGTTGAAAAGAAAACAATCGAAATCACGATAAAAAAGAGTCCACCTGCATTAATTCCTAATAAATCAGGCGCCGCAAGCGGATTTCTCGTCAATGCCTGCATGAGTGCACCTGAAATCGCCAGGCTAGATCCAACGACCGTTGCGATTAAAGCTCTTGATAATCTGGATGTCATGACAATCACACTGTTTGGATCCGATTCATCAAATTGAAGAAAAGCATGGATGGTGGCTTTGAGGGAAATTGAGGTTTGCCCAAGGGAAATACTGAGCATAAAAAAGACCAACATCAACACAATGAATCCAGCAAAAAGCAGTGCCTTGCTTGAATCCTTTTTTAATAAACTTCTCATCTAATTCCCGCTTTCAATCTGTTATGGAAAAAAGGAGAAAATGGTATGTTCACATTTTCTCCTCTGTTAAGACTTATTTATCAATTCCTAGACGATCATAAATATCATCAAGCATCATGTTTGCAGCGATAATACCGCCGCCCATGTTCCAAGTGATTTCATCTACTTTATGCACTTGTTTCGCTTTCACTGCGTCAAGCTGCTTCCATAAAGGATGGCTCGTCCACTCTTTATATGCTTTCTCAACCGCCTTATCTTGATCATCCATGAAGTAATAGATCACATCTGCATCCATTTGCGGAATGCTCTCTTTGTCTGTCAGTGTAATAATGTCTTGCTTTTTATCTTTGACATTCTTAGGTCCTTTAAAGCCTAGCTCTGTTAAAATCGACCCTGCGAAACCAGTTTGATAGATTCTAGCATGGTCTGCACGGAAGTTCACCACAGACACACTCATTGGCCAGTTTTTGATGTCTTTTTTCGCTTTTTCTTTGAAGTCAGCGACGCGGTCATCCCACTTCGTTAGCAATTCTTTTGATTTGTCTTCCTGATTTAACGCTTCACCCATCAACTTCACTGTATCTTTAAAGGTGAACACTGTTTCTGTTGCAACAGTTGGAGCGATTTCTTGCAGCTGATCAAAAATTTGCTCGTGGCGGATTTTTGATGCAATGATCAAATCAGGCTTGAGCTTTTCAATTTCCTCTAAGTTTGGCTGTGTTTCCTGCCCAACAATTTTAACATCCTTTAAGTCATCTCTTAAATATTTATACGTAGGTGCTTCAAGCCATGATTCAACAACACCCACTGGTTTAATGCCCATAGCGACTGCTGCATCCGTTGCTCCTTGGTACAGCGTCACAATACGCTTTGGTTTATCCTTAATATTGTCAGTTGAACCGATAGCGCTTTCAACAGTCCTTGTTTTCTCTTTATTACCTGACTTGCCGTCACTGCTATTGCTGCCGCAAGCTGCAAGTAAAACGATGGAGAGCACAACTAATAGCGACCAAAAAGATTTCTTGAACATGTACCTCACCTATCCATTCTATATGTAGTCATATCGTTTGATAACGATTCTCATTATCACATTATGATTTTATCATAGAAAAGGATGGTGTCAATGTAAATTTTTAATTAAATGGGAGAGTATTGACTAGTTGTTCATACTAAATAGAAGGATTCCACATTTGGATCGTCCTGCCAATCTGTTTTCCCGCTTCTAGTAAAATCGACAAATGGGTATGTCCTTCCAGCACTTGATAGACTGATTGTTTTTTGATTGGTTCCTTCGGCAGCTCATGATAGGGGAGAAATGTCTCGACGTCATACAGCTCATCCTTGCTGCCTACAAACATGCCATACGGCCGATCCATCTTCGCAAATTGTTTTTTAGGTGCAGATGGGGTTAAGGCAAGAGATAAATTGACGGTGATAGCCGTCAATAGAAGCGGATCCTGCTCAACTGCCCATGCAGGATAATGAAAACGTACCGCTTCAGAATGACTCATCAGACTCCCTTTTGTCATCGCAGACAGAATGAATTTCCATACTTGAACGGTGGCAAAAGGAATTTGATCAGCCCTCGCAGTACCTGATTTATAGCCAAATTCAGGTGCAATAAAAAAGTAACCGTCTACTTCTCTTTTTTTTGGCCAAGACAAGTAGTTAAGCAGCAGGCCCGCTCCCGAAGAATGGCCACAAAGGTAGATGGCACCTTTATGATCCTGTTTGATGGCATCCACAACCTGCGACATATCTTGCCATACATCCGTGACACTAGGTGTATCCCCTTTTTTTCCTTGTGAATGGCCATGGCCTCTTAGATCAAGTAAAAATACATTTACGTGAAAATCATGTTGCAGCGTGGATGCGATATGCTCATAACCAGCCAAACTATGAGCACCACCGCCATGAATCAAGATCACATTGGCCTGCGTGTTCTTTTCTGATAAAAATGGATAATACGCAAGGCTTGTACCATCATGTGATGAAATGAATTGTCTTTCTGGAATATGTACAGAGGCTGCTTGTTGCATACTTGTAAACGAGAATGGTTCTGTCTTGGTGTGTGTCAATTGATTTCGCTCCTTTAGCCAGAAATGAGAATGACTAAGTAAAATTAGTCATCCTCCTTCCTGCATCCTATTCATTCATATCCTGCAGAGGGAAGGCCTTACTTTTTCTAAATCATACCATAAGAACATGTCAATGAAGTCGGTGCTTTGTCAAACGCCTTTCATCATACTGTACATCTCTTTATGAATGAACAAAAGACGAACGTCCATCGTTCGCCCTCTTTCCTTACTTCACTTCCTCATGCTCTTGGGCAGCATCTCTTTTGCTCGCAATAAAGAGTGCACAAGTCATAGCAAGAATGGCCAGCGCCCACCAGAAGGTCGATACCGCCTCTTCATGATCAATGATAATTAAACGGATAACAGCTGTGATCCCTATATAAATAAAATAACGAAGCGGAAAATGAAAGTTAGATTTAAAGTATTTAATAATTA